>JAVCCF010000123.1 GCA_030765625.1 Candidatus Tenebribacter burtonii | reverse complement strand
TTTCTGAACTCTGCGGTCTCACCGGGTTTGACCCAATAATATTCTACATATCCGCCGCCGTTCTTGGCAGCAGCACTCAACTCCTGAATTACAAATTTTCCTTTTTCATCCTGGAAATTTGTCAGGTCTTTACCTTGCAGATCTTTTTGAGTAGCATGTGCAACATTCACACAATCATAATTATAAATATAAAAATATCCAGTTTCATTAGGATAAAAACGGATCGGTGTAATAAATTCCTGCATTAATTTGATTTGATCTAAATTAACATCCATATTTTGAATAACAGCTCCCAGGCCAACAGCAGTATTATGAACAGCTATTTTGGCGATCTCTTCATAATTGCTGATAGTTTCAACTTTCTGCTGGCAACCAAGAATTTGAAATATAACACATACCAAAATCAGAATTCTTCCAGTTATTTTCATGTTTCCTCCATTTATAATTCTTAAACTTATCTTAAATATTTTGAATAAAAAATTATACTTTCTAGTATTACAGATTGGCATAATACCAGGCGTGTCACGTCATCTTGCCAAGAGCATTGGATTTGCATTTTCAAATCCTGATGCGATTAGCGAGATGATAAAAGACGAGCAAATAAAAGTCAAGGGTTGTTTATTTGCGAGTTCCCGTGGACGCAATTTTAAACGACGTTTTGCTTCGATACTGTTGCGAGTTTTTTTAAAGTGTCACGCCCGGCGTTAGCAGCATCTTTTTCATTTCAACAGCAAACACTTTTTTACAGCTTCAGTTTTTTCATTAATACTTAATTTATAATAGTAAATTCCTGAGCTTAGTGCCTTTCCCATCTTATTATCACCATTCCAGATTACAGAATGAGCTCCTTTAACAAAATCATTGTGAGCTAAAGTTTTAACTTTTTGACCTTTGATATTGTAGATAGTGAGTTCAACTTTAGAATCATATTGGATTGTAAACTCAATTGTAGTTGTTGGATTGAATGGATTTGGATAATTTTTCAAATTAAAAAAATTTGGAATTATTTCATTTTCATCAGTCCCCAACAAACCTTCTAAAGAAATTATTGCAAAGCCACTTCTGTTATTTCCAGTAAGAAGATAGTTATCTTTCAGGAGCATTTCTCGAACTTGTCTACAGCCACTATAACTCTCAATTAAAGTTGGGATATTAGGATTTGATATGTTATAAACAGATATTTCATTCCAGCTTGCATCAGCAATTATTAGATCATTTCCATTTGTTATTACTGGGGCGATAAATTCAGAATCTTCGTATGGTTGAATAGATGTAACAAACTCAATTGAAGTAGGATCAGTAATATCTAACAAAATAATTTCATTATCAGCAGAAACATAGAGAATGTTGTCATCAATTTTCATCCCACCAATAAAATTTTCTATTGGATAAAAATCAATTATTTCAGGATATTCAATATTAATTATTTTAATTCCTTCCTGATAAATTACATAATATATGAAACCATTTTTTGCTTCAAAAGCAGTTTTATATCCCACATCGTCATAACTTCTGATTTCAGAGATTTGTGTTGAATTATTTATAGAATATAATTTAATTTCTGAATGATCAAATTCAATAAGCATATCATCCATTGTTAATAACATATCACTACCTGAAACACTTTCAAATGTTCCCAATAATTGTGGTTCAAGCGGATTAGATAAATCGTATGTAAAAATACTGAACCAGTCTTTTGCAAACAAAACTTCATTCCATAATGTGAAACTTACAATTTGATCATCTTGATTTGGAAATTGTTGATAGATTGGATTTTCATAATTTGAAATGTCGATTATTCCAGCCATTTCATTGTATTCATAATTTAAATAAACTGCATTTTCATATAAATTCATACCTGTTGTAAATATTGGTAATTCACAACTTCCGATACACTTTTCTTCAATTGGGTCAGAAATATCCAATATTTGCAAACCTTCCCATCTCGTAATGTTAAAGGCAATTCCTTCTGAGACCTCAAATCCTTCAACAATTGCCCAACTGTCGTACATCCCAAGATGAGAGAGTTCAAAATTCTCTTCAATTTGGAAAAAATCAATACCATTACCACGTGTGTATAATACATTTTCATCTACAGCAAGTGGACATCCAGCTCCTTCAAGAGAAGTTAATTGTATAGGTTCTAATGGATTACTGAGATCAAATACATTAATGTAATTTTGTTCTGCATTTGTGTACATCTTGTTTTCATTAATAATAAAGTAATCGGTATATGATGGTATTACATCAACAAGTTCAATATTATTGATATCTTCAATATTAAATATATTTATACCATTCTCATAATTTTGGACATAAGCAGCAGGCCAAACAACATTAATGAGAATTGATCTCCAATATTCTCCATAATGTGCTTCGATAATTGGAGATTGTGGATTTGATACATCAATGAAATATATTCCTCCTTGGCCACAAGCAGCATATAATTTTTCATTTTTTACGGAAAGCGAAACACAATAACTATCTACTGGAATTGTTGAAAGAGGAAGAAGATTATCAAGATTAGAAACATCGAATAAATCGATACGATTTGAGCCACCTATATAAGCAATATTATTTTGCACAACAATATCTTGAGCTTGAGAATTAATATAAGTTTCTGAAATTAGTTCTGGGTTTGTAGGATTGCTGACATCAAGAATTTTAATTTTATCAAGTTCTAGAAGAAACAGATTATTATCAATTAATTCTCCATCGACAGAAATATTTTCTGTTGGGTAGTGTCCGATTTTGTGATAAACAGCTATCATATTAGAGCAGAAAACCAACATAACTAAAACTAAAAAAATCATTTTCTTCATAAGTCTTCCAATTTTCTCCAATGGTACTTAATGCCGCACCGTGTGTCACTTTGGCAGACCAACCCAAACCTTGAATCGGAATGATTCAAGCAAAGAGCACCGACCAGCCAAACCGACGACACGCTTGTTATTTGCACCTTCAACAATAATTTTCAATCCATCAGTATGTAAAAACAATGAATGAGCATAATTGAAAGATTAATTGATTAATATCATTTTGCTGATTAGTGTATTCTAACTTCATTTTATTTAATCCAAGATAGTTTAATTGTAAATGAATAAAAATTCTCCCAATTACAATCATAGGTTGTGTAACTAATCTGTGGTAAAGAAGTAAAATCTAATTGAAGACGAACAGGATAATCAGTGAATTTATAGACCGGTATATCAATCCCAAGACCATAAGTGAATTGGGAAAGTTGATCTTCATTGTTAGGATGTCCACCGT
>JAVCCF010000090.1 GCA_030765625.1 Candidatus Tenebribacter burtonii | reverse complement strand
TTTCTGAACTCTGCGGTCTCACCGGGTTTGACCCAATAATATTCTACATATCCGCCGCCGTTCTTGGCAGCAGCACTCAACTCCTGAATTACAAATTTTCCTTTTTCATCCTGGAAATTTGTCAGGTTTTTGCCCTGTAAATCTTTTTGAGTAGCATGAGCCACATTCACACAATCATAATTATAAATATAAAAATATCCAGTTTCATTAGGATAAAAACGGATCGACGTAATAAATTCCTGCATCAAGGTGATTTGATCTAAGACATTGTTCATATTCAGCAATACAGAACTCAGTCCAACTGCCGTATTATGAACAGCTATTTTTGCGATCTCTTCATAATTGCTGACTGTTTCAACTTTCTGCTGGCAACCAAGAATTTGAAAAATAACAAATAGCGAAATTAGAATTCTTCCTATGTTTTTCATTTTTCCTCCTTTTTTTTATTATTTAGGGTTGAAACCCCATTTTTATTTTACAATGTTATCCTTTCTGATTTTTACCAATTTCCCGTTTCCTTTTTCCTTTATACATTTTGATACAATTTCCAGAAGTTCATCTTTACTTTTTTAATAATTATAGATCAAGCTTTTGGAAATGCCAGCCTTTTTGGATATTTTTTCTATTGTGGTGTTGTGATAGCCGTAATATGCGAAAAGTTCCATTGCTGTATTGACAATCAATTTTCGAGATTTTTCTCTGACTTTTTCAAATTGTTCTTCAGTTCTTGGTGCCAAAATTACCTCTATTTTATTTATTGGATGAACATTTAGTCAGTAATTAAATGTGTCAATTTTTTTTATTAAGAATTCGCTTTATTATAATTTTTTTCTACAAAGTTGCTGCTAACGCCGGGCGTGCCACGTTTTCCTTCAGTTCTTTCAATGATTGTGGAGACTCTTGTTAGTAGCTTTCTCTTTATTTCAACAACAAACATTTCTTAACTGCTTCAGTTTTGCCATTAACATTTAATTTGTAAAAATAAACGCCTGATGAAACCAATTTATCAAACTCATCTATACCATTCCAAACTACGAAATGATTTCCTTTTTCAAATTCGTCTTTCACAAGTATTTTAACTTTTTGACCTTTAATATTGAAAACTGTAAGTTCTACTTTGGACTCTTCCGGAATAGAAAAAGAAATAGTTGTTGATGGATTAAAAGGATTAGGGAATGCATTAATACAGTAGATTTGATTTGACTCAATTATTTCACCATCTGATATTCCAACATAATCAGACAGGTCAATTTTTTGAATATAGAAATTTCTTTCATATTCTCCTTCCATTGGTTTGTAACCACAAGCTAATAAGAGATATGCATTTTCATCAATAAATTCAACATCTTTGATACATTCTATATGAATTCTATCCATTACAGTTTCAGCAAATTCTGGTATAAGTTGATTCCCGTTTTCATCCAAAATTGTATATGATACTTGATTCTCAAAATTGGAAAGCATACTACTAATGAAGAAAAAGAATTTTTCACTATTCTTGTAAACATAAGTAGTTTGCAGAATAGGATTATAAGGAGTATAAATAAAGCTATTTTCAGGCATAAAATTATGTTCATAGTCAAAATTATTAATATTATATTGATTTGGATAATCGAAACCTGTGAGATAAAAGGTATCTTCTTCAAAAATTGGTTTTAGGCAACTATAATCCCCAATATAAACAGACCAAGGTTCATCCCATATTAATTCACCATTATGGAAATAGTGAAATTCTCTATTTCCCGTTGTACCATCTCTGGTTAATAAGAAAAAATCATCCTCATTACCAACTGCATACATTAAATCACTATTATCAGCTAACAGGATACTATTTTCATAAGTACCGTCTTCATAAAGTTTCTGATAATAAACTTCCTCTCCAATACGATAAAAAACATTATTACCTTTTATTCCCAAACAGCTTCCAATTGTTCCGATATTACCGTTATTTAAGACAATAGCATTATTCCAGATAAGACCGTTCTCATTAAAATACATTAATTCCAATCTCTTATCGTTCCAAGTTTCGAGAATTGTTAATGTATAAAAAAGATAGCCATTATAAAATGGTAAAATACCAAAATTACAGTGCCCTCCCGGCAATAAAGAAAATTGTTCTGCAGAATTCCAAAGTGATTCACCATCTAAATTAAATGCATCTATTATTGCAAAATCATTATCATAATCAATTTTATATGAGTAAATTACATTATTAAAAATTCTAAACGGAAATGTGTTTTCGACCAAGACAGAACCATTTTCTTCATATTGCGGTTCTCCGTTTTCGTTGAATTGTTGAGTCATAATTGTAGAATTTCTACCATACCAATATGCAGAAATTCCATTATCTCTTCTAACCAAAATGGGATCTATAAGCATATTTTCAATTTCACGTATAGTAACCATTTCAATTGATGAATTTGTTTTTCTGATTGTGGAAATCGTTTGTTGATAGCTTTGGAAAATACTGCTGATGGTAAATCCATCTTCAATGTAATACATATCCCAGCTTCCACGCAATCCGGTGTTTTCGGGTAAAAATATTATTGGTTCACTCGCTCCGTTTTCATCTATTTTTATTAGATTATATTGATATTCACCTTCATCATACCACTGCACAGCTATAAAATCTTACTCTTGGTCAAAAGATTTAATATAGTCAACTCCCGAAAGATTGATTTCACTTTCAGCTAATATATTACCTTCATAATCACATTTTAATAAATGAATTTCATCTTCATAAGGTTCGCTGATACAATAGAAATAAGTTTCACCATTTTGGAATTTATTGTAATAAGAATCTCCAATATCGCTTATTATAATTGGATTTTCTCCGGAAAGAGAATTTCCGTTGAAATCAAGATACCACATTTTAAGCTCATTATCATCAAAATTATTAAAGAAAACATAAAAGCAATTATTCATATATTTTCCATAACCACTACTTTCCATTGGGAATGGGTCTGAAAGATAAACTAATTCACCAGCATCTGAAAACTTCATAAAAAATAAGCTATCGGATATTCGAATTAATACATACAATTGATTATCAATAAATTTCCTAATTAGAAACTCGTAATTATTGGATTGTATTGGAAGTTCGATCAGGTTTAAATTATTCCAAACCTCAAATCCTAAATCATCATAATATGTACCGTAGAGATAATTAATAGATTCTTCCTCAATAATTTTTAGATGAATAATCCCACCATTTTCTAATGGTGTAAATTTATCAGCATAGTATCCATTATATTCTTTTTCCCATAAAGTTAAACCTGAATCATTAATTTTATAGAGTTTTTTTCCTGACCGATTTTCATCGTAGGTGCTAATAAAACAGCAGTCATTGGTAGATGCAATTATATCTGTGTCAAAAATGGAATATTCACCCTCGGTAATTGTTATTGGACTGTGCCAAATAGGAATTCCTTCAAAATTTGTCTTTTGGAATTTTAGCTTTCGTAATCCTTCATCGAATTCTGACCAGGAAATGTAAATATTGTTCGCATCTGTTTTTGTAGAATGAGTTCCATAAATAAAATTACCTTCAAAAAGTGTCACACCATTATCCCAACAGACATTTGCAAATAAAATTGTAACGACAAATACTATTAATACACAGATTAAACATTTTCTCACTTTTCCTCCAATATTTTCTATTTATTCTTATTTCTTTTCAAAACCACGTTTTGTGGCTAACGCCGGGCGTGCCACGTTTTTCTTGCTTATCTTCTTGCTGAATGTGGGCACGCTTGTTAGCCACATAATCCTAATAGCTCAATTATTTATTTTCCTTTTTTGATATTGTTATGAGTTTCTCCGAGAAATCTAATGACACTTGCAGAATATTCATCTGTTGAAGCTTTTACATAATAGAATTTTCTTTCGGAATCGATGGTTGCCGTCCAACTGTTCCCATCAAAACTGCCGCTTGTATCTTCTATGAATATTCCATCTGGTGAATCTGCTGCAAAGATTTTGTAGGAATTTGCTCCAGTAACAGCATCCCATGAAATGGTTACTTCCGTTTCTGAAACAACGATCATTACATTTTCCGGAGTATTTAAAGTGGTGGGAGGGTAAGTCTGCCAACTTAACCAAGGATAACCACTATTATTAACTCCGTCTATATCCCAAAAATCATCGGTTCCATTGATAGTTTCTTCCATAAAATCCCAGCCGGCATCTAAATAGGTGGAAAGAGTCTGCATTTCAGCAGTTGTTTTTCCAGTTCCACCAGCACTGCCGGGTTGACCTGAAGTAGTGGTGTTCCAAAAGGAGTAATTTACAGTAGAACTATAATTATATCCCACGAAACCACCGACATCGTAACTACCATCTACACTTCCGGTGCTGTAGCTGTTATTTACAGTAGAACTATAATTATATCCCACGAAACCACCTACATTGTCATCTCCATCTACACTTCCAGTGCTGTAGCAGTTATCAACAGATGAATTAGAATTACATCCCACGAGACCACCGACAACTTCTCCTTGTACACTTCCGGTGCTGTAACAATTGGTGATTGTAGTTTCATCAGAACGTCCAACCAAACCGCCAGAAGAATTACCATCCCCATATACATTTCCTGTAACATTTCCAGTGCTGTAGCAATTAGTGATTGTAGTTTCATCAGAACGTCCAACCAAGCCACCGGCTGGTAAATGGTCTCCTGCAACACTTCCGGTGCTGTAAGAATTGGTGATTGTAGTTACATTAGAACATCCAACCAAGCCACCGACTTCTCCATATCCCTGTACACTTCCGGTGCTGTAGCAGTTATATACAGCAGAATTATTATAATTATATCCCACGAGACCACCGACATGCCAATCTCCTGTAATATTTGCATTGGTTAGACCAATATTTTTAATGTAGGCAGAATAAGTAACTCCGAATAAACCAACACTACTTGTCGAAGGCCTATTTATATACAGACTGTCAATTTTATAACCACCACCATTATAATTACCGGAAAAAGAATGACCATATTCATATCCAATTGGGCTAAAACCCTTCCCGTCATTCCAGTTTTGGGTATTGCTGGCATTTATGTTGGCTGTTTGGGTGAAATGTGCATCCCAAACGGAATCTGTTTCACTTAGCCAACGCAAATCAAGTAAAGAAGAAATCTGGTATGGATCTATGTCGCTTCCACTACCTGCAATCAGGTAATCGTTTACTGTAATGTCCCAGATAAAAACTGAATCATTTCTGCTGCTTTCTCTGTTTATTGCTTTTTTTGTTTTTAATTTTTTTTCTCTTACGATATTAGTTGTATAGTAGGTATCTGACAAAGATAATTCTAAAATATGATTTCCAGCCGAATTGAAGCTAGCGTAATAATTATATAACGAATCTATTGAAACCTCTTCTCCATCCAGTAACCAGCTATATTCCAGTTCTCTGCCATCTGGATCGTAGGCATCAATTTCAAAGAGCTGAGATTCACTTTCCATTAATGTAATATCGCCTACGGGCGGAGAAATGCTATTTACAATAATGTTATTATCAATATAAGGTCTGTGCGTGTAACCCTGCCACTGCAGGAAGGGATAACCACCATTTTCTGCTATATTGAGTCCCCAATAATCTTCTTCTCCATTCTCTGTTTCTACCATAAAATCCCAGCCGGCATTTATATAAGTGGAAAGAGTCTGCATTTCAGCAGTCGTTTTTCCGGTACCGCCTGCGCTGATTGTTTGACCGGAAGTTACGGTATCCCAGAAAGAATTGGATACGATTGAATCGTCTATCAATCCAACTAATCCTCCTACATTGGAAGTTCCACTAACCAAACTCGTACTATAACTATTCGCTATGGTTGAATTACTCCAATTATCTCCAGATAATCCTCCAATAATATTATCACCATTCACACTACCAGTACTATAACAATTTTCAATAATTGAATCCAAATAATTAGAACCAACTAATCCTCCAACATAAGAATTACCATTAACACTTCCTGTACTATAACAACTCGTTATAGGTGAACTGCTATTTACACCCACCAGAACACCGACAAAATTATTCCCTGTGATATTTGCATTGGTTAACCCGACATTTTGAAGTTGGGCAGGATAATTAGTATATCCGAACAATCCGCAATTCTCTATTGATGGACGATTTATATACAGGCTGTCAATTTCATAACCATTACCATCATAATTACCAGTGAAAGAATTATCGAAGTCAGTTCCAATTGGAGAGAACCCTGCACCACTGTTCCAGCTTTGCGTATTGCTGGCATTAATATCTGCAGTTTGGGTGAAGTTTGCACCCCAAACACTAGAATTTAAACTAAGCCACAGTAATTCATTTAAACTTGAAATTTCATATGGATTTTCTACTGTTCCTTCACCTGAAGGTTGTACCGCATAAGTATGGTCAAATCCTTGCCAGGCTAAGAAAGGATAACCTCCATTTTCAAAAATATTCAATCCCCAATAATCTTCCGCTCCCGTATCATTATTTGGAAAACCGACAAAATCCCAGGCAGTATCTAAGCCCACGGTAGATGTATCTGTATACGTGGCAATATCTTGCATTTCGGCTGTGTTTTTACCTGTTACTCCTACATCTGAGCCGGAACCTACACCAACTGCTACCGCTGTTGTCTGCGTATCCCAGAAGCAACCTGATGTAATAGAATCACCGATTCTTTTGCCAATAATTCCGCCATTGTTAGTGCTGTCGGGCAGGTTGGTTGTGCTGTAGCAGTTTGAAATTGTAATTAATTGACCATTAGCGTGAACCTGCACTACACCAACTAAACCACCAATTTCCTGATATCCGTTAATTGAACCGAGAGCATAACAATTCTCAATCAACATTGTTTCGCCTGGCTTGTCAGTCCAACCGGATAGCATAAAACCGGTAATACCACCAATCCTGCGAGCCAAAGGTTCAGTATCAGTAATATCAACATCAGTATAACAATTTGAAATAGTAGAAGTAGCTCCAAAAGAACTATTTCTTCCAATCAACCCGCCTGTATATGAATTGTTGTTTGCTGTCTGGGTTCCAGCCGTGATATTTCCGGTAGCAGAGCAATTAAAAACATCCAGATTTTCTCCCCAGCCAACCAAAGCTCCTGTGATGGCTCGGGCTTCTATGTTAACATCAACCAAATGTATATCCTCGAGATGAGATCCAAGAGTAATACCGAACAGACCCTGTCCATCCGCATCAGTTTGATTTATGAACAAACCTTCGATTTCATATTCCTGCCCATCGTAATTACCGGTAAACTGAGTAGTGTCATTTCCAATCGGAGAGAAACCTGCTCCTGCATTCCAATCGGAAGTTAAAGAGGCATCAATATCAGCAGTTTGGATAAAATATTTATCCCAAGAAGAACCGGTTCTACTCACCCAAAGTAAATCGTTCAGAGTTGCAATTTGATATTCATCACCCGGTATGCCACTGCCAATAATTGGTTTATACTCATATCCCTGCCACTGCAGGAATGGATAACCGCCGTTTTCCTGCACGTTTATTCCCCAAATATCTTCTGTACCATTCGTTGTTTCATCCATAAAATCCCAGCCTGCATCAAGATAGGTGAATAGATTCTGCATTTCGGCTGTAGATTTACCTATACCTCCTGAACTTGAAGGTTGTCCTGAAGTTTGTGTGTTCCAGAAGGAGAAATTTACAGTAAAATTATTATTAATTCCCACGAGACCTCCGATATTATAACCTGTTCCTTCTACACTTCCGGTGCTGTAGCAGTTATTCACAGTAGAATTATTAATAAATCCCACGAGACCACCTATATTATAACCTGTTCCTTCTACACTTCCGGTGCTGTAACTATTATTCACAGATGAATTACTATAATTCCCTCCCACGAGACCACCGATAGAATAACCATCTCCTGTAACACTTCCGGTGCTGTAGCAATTATTTATTTCAGAATTAACATCATTTCTTCCCACGAGACCACCAACTCTTGTATCACTATTCACATTTCCGGTGCTGAAGCAGTTATTCACAGTAGAACTATAATTACCTCCCACGAGACCACCAACAGCATTTGTTCCAACCACACTTCCGGTGCTGTAACAGTTATATACTGATGAATTAATATCATTTAATCCCACCAGACCGCCAATCAAATCATCACCCGTAATATTTGCATTGGTTACCCCGATATTTTGAAGTTGAGCAGAATCAGTATATCCGAATAAACCACAATAATCCGTCGATGGTCTATTTATAAACAGGCTGTCAATTTCATAACCATCACCATCATAAGTTCCAGTAAAGTGAGTTCCATTCCCAATTGGAGAGAATCCTGCTCCACTGTTCCAGCTTTGGGTATTGCTGGCATTAATATCTGCAGTTTGGGTGAAATATGCATCCCAAACAGAATTTGTTTCACTTAGCCAGTGCAGGTCGATCAAAGAACTTATTTGATATGGATCATTCTGTGTGCCATTGCCGTTAAGAGGTATATGCTCATATCCCTGCCACTGCAGGAAGGGATAACCGCCATTTTCACTTGGATTCAATCCCCAAATATCTTCTGTACCATTCGTTGTTTCATCCATAAAATCCCAGCCGGCAGATGTATAAGTAGAAAGCATCTGCATTTCCGCTGTAGATTTGCCTATACCACCTGCACTGGACAATTGCCCGGAAGTTACGGTGTTCCAAAAGGAGTAATTTACAGTAGAACTATAATTATATCCCACGAGACCACCGATATCATTACCTGTTCCACTCACACTTCCGGTGCTGTAGCTGTTATTCACAGTAGAACTAGAATTATATCCCACGAGACCACCGACATAATTTGTTCCAACCACACTTCCGGTGCTGTAGCTGTTAGTGATTGTTGAATTGATTACTTCCCCGATCAAACCACCTATATATACCCCTTCATCCACACTTCCTGTGCTGTAGCTGTTAGTAATTGTTGAATTGTTTGCTCCCCCGATCAAACCACCTATAGATAATACTCCGTAAACACTTCCGGTGCTGTAACAGTTATTTACTTCTGAATTAGAATAAATATATCCCACAAGACCACCGACATAGCCTTCCCCTGTAATATTTGCATTCGTAATTCCCAAGTTGGAGATGATAGAATTTTTTATTGCACCAAAAAGCCCGGTATCATCTCCATCCGACCTATCAATATATAAGGAATTAATTTCAAATCCTTGCCCGTCATAAGTTCCTGTGAAGTCTATGTCATCATATTCTCCAATCGGAGAGAAACCGGCTCCTGCATTCCAACCGGAAGTTGCTGAGGCATCAATATCGGCAATTTGGATAAAATCTTCATCCCATGAACTGCTGTTTGTACTTATCCATAATAAATGATCCAATGTTGATACTACCCTTGGATTCCCGATTGGTTCAGTTCCGTCTGCAAAGATGCAAATACTGAAAGCTAATAAAAATAATAATACTAAAAAATGTTTCATTTTTCCTCTCCTTAATTTGTTTTTATTCATCGATACTCCTTTTTATTATGTGGCTAACGTCGGGCGTGCCACGTTCTTCTTGCTTTTCATCTTGCTCTAATGTGGAGCTGCTTGTTAGATGCATCTTCTTCTATTTTAATAAAAGACATTTCTTTACTGCTTCAGTTTCACCATTCACATTTAATTTATACAAATATACCCCTGAACTTACTGGTTTACAGTTTTCATCATCTCCATTCCAGACAACTGAGTGAGAGCCTTTTGAAAAATCTTTTTGAACTATAGTTCTTATTTTTTGACCTTTGATGTTGAAAATTGAAAGTTCAATATTAGAATCATTTTGAATTAAAAATTCAATTGTTGTGAATGGATTGAAAGGATTAGGGTGATTTTGATGTAATAATAAATTCCTATTTATTTTTGCTATATTATGATCGTCTATTGATGTTTCTGAATTTGAGTTGTGAAATATAGAACCATGACTTCCAATAATCCAGCCTGTATTTTCATCTGTAAAAAAAATGCTATGAAGATATTTGAAAACTCCTAGGTATGAATAAGACCACATTTCACCACTATTTGTGGTATGTAAAATTGTACCCGCATCGCCAACTACCCAACCTGTATTAGAATCAGTGAAATGGACGCTTTGAAGGTTATCATATGTTCCAAAAGTTTGAATTTCCCAGTTATTCCCACCATCAGCAGTGTGTAAAATTAATCCCGTAACCCCAACTGCCCAGCCGTTACTTTCATCAATAAAGAAGACATCCCGGATTATGTGTGTAGCACCGGATGTTTGAGGGATCCAATTATTCCCTCCATCCGTTGTATAAAGGATCAGTCCAGATTCTCCAACCGCCCAGCCAATATTTAAATCAATGAAACAAATATTACTTATAAAATCATCAGTAGCTGTATTTTGAAAATTCCAATTTAATCCTCCATCCGAAGTATAATAAATTTCTCCATTAGAACCACCTACCCAACCTGTATTCGAATCTATAAAATAAACACAATAAAATTGACTGGTAGTTACAAATAATTGTATGTTCCAATTAACTCCGCTATCTGCTGTATGAAAAACTTTTCCGAATGAGCCACTATAATAATGACCTTCGGCAACCCAACCATTGTTTTCATCAGTAAAATAAATATCCCAGAAGTTATATCCAGGATCAAAATTATGAATGGACCAATGATTACCACCATCAGTAGTATGTAAAATTATATCACTTCCAGTTACCCAACCGTTATTTGCATCAATGAAACTAACACCCCAAAGAAAATCAGAAGTTCCTTCTATTTGAAGATTCCAATTACTACCTCCATCATTAGTGCAAACAATTGATCCGCCATCTCCAACTGCCCATCCCATATTTGAGTCTATAAAATGGGTGCTTTTTAGACTATATGTGGTACCGGAATATTGAGAATACCAATTATTTCCACCATCTGTAGTGTGTAATACAGCACCAAAATATCCAACTACCCAACCAGTTACGGAGTCAGTAAATTGAATGCTGTAAAGATTGTTATTGGTTCCAGTAATTTGAATATCCCAGTTCTCTCCACTATCAATTGTATTTAATATTGTACCACCTCCTCCAATTGCCCAGCCATTATTAATATCTATAAAATAAATAGCATTAAGAGGGTTAATTGTTCCTGATATTTGGAGGTTCCAGCTTTCCCCTCCATCCATGGTTTGTAAAATTGTGCCCGAATTTCCTACGATCCAGCCAGTAGTATCATCTATGAAATAGACATCAAATAGATCAATGTTTATTCCAGAGTTTTGTTCAAACCAATTATTGCCTCCGTCTGTAGTGTGAATCAATGTTCCAAAGTCGCCAGCAGCCCAGCCATTATAGGAATCTATAAAAATGACACTTTTTAGGTCATGGTTGCTCACAAAATTTTGAATATCCCAGTTCTCTCCACTATCAATAGTATGTAAAATTAAACCTGATTCACCAACAGTCCAGCCAGTATTTTCATCAATAAAATAAACACCATAAAGGTCTCCATCAGTAACAAAAGTCTGATTAATCCAATTAATCCCACCATCACAAGTATGCTGAATTGCACGACCTTCTCCAACTGCCCATCCGGTGCTTTCATTGATAAAAAACACATCGGAAAAATTGCATCCATTTTGCCAAAACCAATCTTCTTGTGCGTTTAGTGAAAAAGTAATTAGAACTAAACCAACAATTAAAATCATATAAGTTGATTTCATATTCCCTCCAGATTTAAATATTATTAAAGAAATTATTGCACCTAATGGATCCGGCGTATGTAGTGTTGAGTTTTGAGCTTGCTCAATTGCGATACACAGATACGCATGTTAAGTGAAGCGGAGCGAGCGGACAGGTGAATCTTCGCCGGATCCATTAAGTAAAACGAGAGCGAAGCGGAATGTTGTTTAATGTTAGGCACACGCCACGTTCTTTCACTTTTACTTTTTGCACAATGAGGGTGCGCTTGTTAGCAGCATCCTTTTCATTTCAATAATAAGCATTTTTTCATAGATTCATTTTTCCCATTAACATTTAACTTATACAGATAAACTCCCGAACTAACTTTTTTCCCTGATTCATTATTACCATTCCAGATTATTGAGTGGTGACCTTCATCAAGTTTGTCATCGACCAATTGTTTCACAGTTTGTCCTTTAATGTTAAAAACAATCAGATCAACTTTACTTGCTTGAGGAATTGAGAATTGAATAGTAGTAGTAGGATTGAAAGGATTTGGGTATGCTTGAATCAGGTAAGGAGTATCTGGTTGATTAATTTCATATTCGGATACATCTACATATTCTGATAAATCGATTTTCTGAATATAGTGATTTCTCTCGTATCCGCCTTCCATCACTTTAATACCGGTAGTGAGGTCAAGGTAAGCATTATTTCCGATAAATTCGATATCTTCAATGTGCTCATTATTAGGTCTGTCCATTAAAATTTCCTCAAATTCGGCAACGAGTTGATTTCCTGATTCATCATAGATCGTGTAAGTAAATTCGTGATCATATTGGGCATCGGAGCCGTGAATGAAGAAGATGAAATTATCACTTTTGTGATAGGTAATTATGCCATGCGGATGTGGATTTACCAAAGGAAAACCGAAGCTGTTTTCTGCAATGAAGTTCTGTTCTAGATCAAATTGATGAACTTCGACAGAATCGGCAGGATTAAAACCGGTAAGATAAAAATGATCGTCTGCAAAGAAGGGTTGTAAGTCATAATAACGATTAACTGAAACATAAAGCGGATTATCCCATATAGGTTCACCATCATGAAAATAATGCAGAGCATTTTCTGTAGTGTCATCTATATGTGTTATTACCAGGAAGTCATCATCTGTTCCGTAAGTACCATGAAAATCGCTGTTGAAAGCCAACAAGAACTGGCCTTCGCAGCTTCCGTTTTCATTAATCTTTACCCCGAACACATTGTTATTATAAACGTGGAATAAATAATTATTTTTGAAATCGTATGATGCGTAGGTGGTGATAACACCGAAATCAAGTGTAACTGTTTCACTCCAGAGAAATCCGGTTTCGTCAAAGTACATTGCTTCCATTTCACTATCAATCCAGTTGCCTTGATCGGTAGCGATGTGAAAAAGCAGTCCGTTATAAAATGGTGTGATGCCAATATGATTATGATAACCTTCCATGATAACAAATTCAGCGGAATTTGCCCAGAGTGGATTACCAGCAAGATCGTAAGCTCTTATTGATACAGTGTCTGCTGTATCTTTGTAATTACTGATTTCAAAACAGTAGAAAATATCATCAGAATAATAGAAATTCTTTTCGTTTTCAATAAGTACAGCTCCATTGATCTCAAGTTGAGGATCACCAAAGTCGTTAAAAACTTGGGTCATAATATTATTTTGAACATACGATCGCCAATAGGCGTGGAGTCCGTCATCCTGTTTTATCAGGATAGGACTAATTATTTCATTATTGATTTCTCTAATCTCTTGCAGAGTTGAGGGAACATCAGTTTTTCTTAGAGTTGTGATAAATTCATGCCCATATCTGATATTTCCGATCATAGTGAATCCATCATTAATGTAATATTTTTCATTAGGCCAGAAATAGTTATTGTAAAATTCTTCGGGAAGGTAAAAAATCGGATCGCCTGCACCATAAACATCGATTTTTACTAGATAACTCTCATATCCATTTGGTCCGTAACCGGAAATACAGATAAAATCCTGATCCTGATCATAAACACTCATATCATGAAAATCGGTGGTTTCGATCAGATTCTCTGCCAGGAGATTACCCTGATAATCGCATTTCAGGAGTTTGATCACGTCATTACATTCCAGGCTAAGGCAATTAAAATAGTTATCACCGGTAAGAAGATAGTCGTAGAAATAATCTCCCAAGATTGTGATAGTGATGGGGGTCGTTCCTGAAATAGAATTTCCATTCAGGTCAAATTGCCACATTTTCAGTTCGTTCACGTCTTCGTCGTTGAATAATACATAAAAATTATCATTCATGAATTTTCCGATTCCAAAGTTAAGTATATCAAATGGTTCTGATTGATAGAGTAAGTATCCGTTGTCATCGAATTTCATGAAGAATAATTCTTGTCCCATACGCATCAGCACAGAAAGCTGATCTACGATAAAAACCTTGCTGATGATTTCATTATTGCAATTTTGAACTGGAAGTTCCAGCAGATTCAGATCATCCCAAATAATAGTACCCTGAGTATCAAAGTATAAACCATGCAGATAATCTGTCGAGTTATCAGTATCTATCCGCAAGTTAAGAATTCCACCATTTGTCAAAGCTATTGGATTGTTCCAATAATTATAATCGAATTCATTATTCCAAAGAACAGAGCCGTATTCATCAAGTTTGTATAGCAGGTTTGAATCTGATGCATATGAATAGACGGGCATGAAAAGATCGTAATTAGTTGAATTCATCAGGTCAAGATCAATCATGAATTCACTGCTTTCATCGATTGTCAACGGCTCCGCCCAGATGGGATTTCCCAAGTAATCTGTTTTTTGCAGTTTGAGTTTGCGCAGTCCTTGATCTGTTTCCGTCCAGCAGATGTAAATTTCATTATTTTCAGTTTTAACTGAATGTGAGTGATAAATATAATTTCCTTCATACAAGGGTGAACCGTTTTCCCAAAATACATCTGCCGGTAAAATTGAAATAACAAAAAGCACCAAAATAAGTATTGTTTTTAATTTCATCCTTTCCTCCCAAATTTTAAACTTCATTTTTATAGCTGCTAATGGATCCGGCGTATGCAGTGTTGAGTTTTGAGCTTGCTCAATTACGATACACCGATACGCATGTTAAGTGAAGCGGAGCAAGCGGACAGGCGAATCTTCGCCGGATCCATTAAGTAAAACGAGAGCGAAGCGGAGTTTTACTTAATGTTTGGCAGCTGCCACGCTCTCCCTGTTTCTCTTCTTGCTTGGCTGTGGAACTGTTTGTTAGTGGCATTTTACTCATTTTAAAAGCATACACTTTTTCACTGCTTCTGTTTTACAATTAACATTCAACTTATAGAGATATACTCCAGAAGAAACAGGCTCATTATTGTTGTCAGTTCCGTTCCACACCACAGAATGTTGACCAGTTGAAAGTTGATTATGGACAAGTTGTTTAATCTTTCGCCCTTTTATATTATATATTGAAATTTCAACGTTAGATTCATTTTGAATTGAAAACTTAATTTTTGTAGATGGATTGAAGGGATTCGGGTGATTCACTAACAAATGATTAGAAATTTGATAATCTACATTATCTGAGGAAACCTGTGGCTCTCCTAAAGGATTTTCGTATACTCCAATATCTGGCATTGAACCGGTTGGATTGGGGCGGGAGTTTCCCTCTAAATCAAATTCTGGTGCAAATAATGTTAACTCTCCAATATCAATTGTATCAATTCCAACACCTATACAGGAACTAGAATTCTGTAAATGGTGATCATTTTCTTCTGGATTTATAAATAAAGGATCAAATATTATATTTCCTGATAACCAATATAAATTTCCGAATCCAGTTAGTTCAATTCCAGTTTCACCATTAGTAATACATGAGTATGAAACATAAACATCTACAGGATCATCATTATAAGTAGAACGATAGATTTCTTGTGGTATATTTTGCCACAGGATTGAATTATCTATAATAATCTCTGCATTGAGTCCAGTAAAAATTGCACCACCTGAAGAAGAAATGTTATTTGAAATAGTGGAACTATTTATAATGAGCGTAGAATTATCGCAAAAATGGATAGCACCTCCGTATACTGTTGAGTGATTATTTCTGATTAAACAATTTTCCAATAATAAAGTACGAGGTGCAATGGAAACAAAATGTATTGCATTACCATTTGCGTAATAGTTATCAGATAATATAGAGTTTTTTATGGTTGCATCAGAATTACTTATCCACAAACCTCCTCCATCATTACTTTTTACAGTAACATTGTCTAAATCAAGTATCGAATTACTACAATATATTCCAGCACCAAAATCAGTATTTCCATTTTCCTCAATGTGTGAATTTTCAATTGAAACTTCTGAATTTAAAATCGCGATTCCTGTCCCTTTACAAGCTGAACTAGGCTCAAGACCTGCCGCAGTATTGTTTGTAACAGAAGATTCGTTTATAAGTAATGTTGAATTTTCAATGTATATACCAACACCATCATTATCATACCAATATCCATTATTATGAGAGCACACATTACTTATTATAGAATGGAAGTTGAATAAATATATTCCATGTTCTTCATTGTTACTTATACTAAGACTTGTTAATCGAGGATTTGAATTAATACATTTAATACCATTATTTCCGTTTTTTATTGTGAAACCTATTAATACTGATATTGTATCTTCTTCGTTTTCGAAAACTACAACATTTTCGTATTGATTTCCTTCAATTATTGTTTGATTAATATAAAAAGTGTCTTGTATAGTGAGATACAATGATGCAACAGTAATGTTTTTTCCATTATAATTTATATTTTCAATATATGTGCCAGGTTGAACTAATACTGTGTCACTTTCTACAGATATATCGATTCCAGCCTGGATTGTTGGTTGATCTGCTGGGATATTTATTATATTGGATGAGAGTATAGAAAACATTAAAGAAAGAACCAAATAAAATATACTTTTCATAGATACCTCGGTTTCATTTAAATGCCACTAATGGATCCGGCGTATGCAGTGTTGAGTTTTGAGCTTGCTCAATTACGATACACCGATACACATGTTAAGTGAAGCGGAGCAAGCGGACAGGCGAATCTTCGCCGGATCCATTAAGTAAAACGAGAGCGAAGCGGAGTTTTACTTAACATATGTACGCTGCGCCAATTGAAAATGTACACATAACTAACCTATAGTTACGGTATTTTTGTTGTACAATAACTTTTTTCTGGGAGTTATTATACAACTAATTAAGCATCTAAATCGGTGTTTATTCATCAAAATAACTTATGAATGATTTATTAGATTCGTGTCAAGTATAATAGTATTTGCACATATCCCCTGAAAATTCTTCAAAATTCTTGAATTCACAATTGCAGTGGTTCATTACGTTGTTTTTGAAATGTGACTTTCTGATATAAGCTGATTTTATTGAAGCAATACTTAATAACAGTTGCGATTTTATAATATACAAACTTGTTAAGTTTAGATAACTTATTGTTTCTTTCCAATATCATATTTGTAAATGTTTTAGCGAGTCGATATTTCCAACTGTCCAGACCATACAGAAAACTGAGAGCAACCCAAAGCAAGGTATTCATAGTTTGCAATCTTCTGTAAGTAAGCAATTGAATATCTT
>JAVCCF010000133.1 GCA_030765625.1 Candidatus Tenebribacter burtonii | reverse complement strand
TTCCTGGGGAACCGGTATGTCCTTCATCATGGAATGTTATGAAAACGGCATTATCAATAAAGAGATCACCGGTGGATATGATCTTAGTTTCGGGAATGGTGAAGAAGCAATGGAAATGCTTCATCAGCTGGCTCGAGGTGAAGGTTTCGGTAATACGGTCGGTCTGGGTATAAGACGATTGAAAAAATTATTCATCGAGAAATATAATGCAGATCCTGGATTCCTGCAGGATATTGGAATGGAATGTAAAGGTATGGAATACTCTGAATATGTAACTAAAGAATCTCTTGCTATGCAAGGTGGTTATGGCTTAGCTTTAAAAGGTGCTCAACATGATGAAGCCTGGCTTATATTCATGGATATGGTAAATAACCAAATCCCTACTTTTGCAGATAAAGCTGAAGCTTTACACTACTTCCCAATGTTCCGTACCTGGTTTGGACTTCAAGGTTTATGCAAACTTCCCTGGAATGATATGGAACCAACTGATAATGGAGAAACAGATGAACCCGCAAAAGTTCCAAAACACGTTCAAAACTATGTTGATATTTTCAATGCTGTTACTGGTAATAATATTGATAAAAAAGAACTTATACTTCAAAGTGAAAGAGTATACAATTTCCAAAGAGTATTTAATCTCCGTTTAGGGTTTGGAACCAGAGAACATGATATGATCCCATATCGCTCAGCAGGTCCTGTGACTCTGGAAGAGTATGAATCCAGAGTTGAGAGATATGATAAACAACTCAAAGAGAAATGGGATTGGGATCCTACTGGTAAATCAATTGAAGAACGCCACCAAAAAACACGCGAATTCCGTGAAGATGCTTACCAGAAACTTTGTGATGCAGTTTATGAACGAAGAGGCTGGGACAATAACGGTGTTCCTACAATCGAAAAGGTTAAAGAACTCGGCATTGATCTACCGGGAATTCTGGAAGTTCTGAATAAATACTATAATTAAACTACAACAAACCTGCCGGTTTAGAATAAGAATCGGCAGGTTATTATTGAACTCCCCCAACCCCTCTTTGGGAAAGAGAGGAGCTAAGCAAAATGTGATTTGTAATTCGACAGCTTCTTATGTTCCCTCGCTTTGAGTGAAACGGTAAATAGAGGTACAACAGGGAGAGTTTGACAAAATGAAAAAATCTGATTTCTTTTCTGCTCACGATCCACGAATAATTCCTATCCTGCAAAATGCTGTTATTGGTATTGCCGGTTCTGGTGGACTCGGCTCTAATATTGCTCTTTCTCTTACACGTGCTGGTATTGGCAAACTTGTAGTAGCAGATTTTGATAAGATCGAACCTTCCAATTTAAATCGACAACAGTTTTTTGAAGATCAAATAGAAATGCCAAAGGTAATTGCACTAATAGAGAACTTGAACAAAATAAGCCAGTTCACACGATACCAGGTACATGAGATCAAATTAAATCCTGACAATATTCCGCTGATCTATAAAGATGTTGATATCATGGTGGAAGCCTTTGATAAAGCTGAGATGAAAGAAATGTTGATCGAGACTTGGCTGATAAAGTTTCCCAATAAACCAATTATTGCAGCTTCTGGTTTAGCAGGCTGGGGAAAGAACGAACTTCTTCACACCAGAAAAATTGATAATCTATACATTTGCGGTGATGAAGAAACTGATCTGCAAAGTGGCATCTCCCCTATGGCTCCACGTGTTGCAATTGTAGCAAACATGCAGGCAAACCTTGTTTTGGAATTGTTGCTGAGTAATAAGTAACATAAATATCCTGTTTGTGAACTTCTTATATTTGTGAAATTCTCAAAGACAGAGCTTTGAGTTACAATAACAAAAGGGATTTATGAAAATAATAATAGTAAACGGGAATTCCCTGAACTGGGAAGAAGAGATGAATATCGATCTAATTCTGAAAAGAAAGAATTATACTTTTAAAATGCTGGTCGTGAAAGTTGATGGCAAGCTCATAAAGAAAACGGAATATTCAAAAACTTATGTGCAGCCAGGTGCTGATGTAAAAGTTATCCATCTGATCAGTGGTGGATAACTCACAAAATTTGAAATTGAGAATTAGAAATTATAAATTAGGATAAATCCGCTTAGCCTTTCTTTTCTTCCTCGCATTTACTTCATACCGTTAAATTATATTCTGATTGACAGTTAGAGTTCAGTTATTCAGTTTCGGATTTGCATTGAATTCTAAAACATGAAAAGTAGCATTGTAAAAATTCGTGGAGAAATTTTTATATGGAGAATTCATGAAAAGAACATTTTTAATTTTAATATTTTTTACTTATTCGGTAGTACTTCTCTCTCAAGCTCCAGATTGGCAATGGGCAACTCGAGCTGGTGGAATCTATGAGGATAACGGAAATGCGATTGCCATAGATTGTTATGGAAATAGTTATTCTACAGGATTGTTTAAATCTACTGCAGACTTTGGTTCCTATTCATTAACCAGCAGTGGGATTAGTGATATATATGTAGCCAAAATGGATGCTAATGGTAACTGGATATGGGCAGTCAAAGCAGGTGGAAGTGGAAATGACGGAAGTCGTGCAATTACTTTAGATAATAATGGAAACAGTTGTATAACTGGTCATTTTACTAGCATTGCAACCTTTGGAGCCTACTCCCTTACCAGTGATAGTGATTACGATATTTTTGTAGCAAAGGCAGATTCATTGGGCAACTGGTTATGGGCTATTCAAGCAAGTGGAACTGGAGTTGAAAATGGATATGAAATAACTGCAGATGAAAATGGTAATTGTTATTTAACAGGGTATTTTACTGGTACTGCAGACTTCGGTTCTTATTCTCTTACATGTAACGGAGATTTTGATATTTTTGTAGCTAAGGTAGATATAAACGGCAACTGGTTGTGGGCAATACAGGCAGGTGGAAGTGATTTGAATTTTGGTTATTCGATAGATATTGATGAAAACATGAATAGTTATATCACAGGTTTTTTTTCAGAAACTGCAACCTTTGGTTCAAATACTATTACAAGTAGTGGCTCTTCTGATATTTTTGTAGCGAAGATTGATTCAACAGGCAATTGGCAGTGGGTAACTAAGGCTGGTGGAGAAGGATCTGATATTGGGCTTTCAATAACCGTAGATAATTGTGGTATGAGCTATCTAACTGGTTTTTTTTACTGATGATGCAACATTTGGATCTTATTCTCTTATCAATTTAAATTCTGGTTATGAGGATATATTTGTAGCCAAGATGGATCCGGATGGTAACTGGGAATGGGCAACAAAAGCTGGTGGGTTTGATTCGGAAAGGGATTATGGAATAACTATTGATGATAATGGGAACAGTTACATAACTGGCTTTTTTCAGAATACTACATTTTTTGGTTCCTACACTCTAATCAGTAGTGGATATAATTTCAATGACATTTTTGCAGCGAAGATGGATACAAATGGTAACTGGCTTTGGGCAAATCAAGCTGGTGGAAGTGAATGGCTTGCCGGGAATGATATAGCAATAGATATTAATGGGGAGATATATTTAACAGGGATTTTTGAGAATTCAACAATTTTTGGTTCCCATTCTCTTGTCAGTAATGGATCTTCAGAGATTTTTGTAGCAAAGCTGGGAATCAATACTTCTTTAGATAGCGAAATATCTCCTAATAATATAACTCTAATTAACTACCCAAACCCCTTCAATCCATCTACGGAGATCAGATTTCAAGCTTCAGACTGTAGTAAGGATGAATCAGTTGAAATCGAGATTTATAATATTAAAGGACAAAAAATAAGAACCTTCCAGATCAATTCATTAACCGATCAACCGATTAACTCGGTAGTTTGGAATGGTGATAATGAAAATAACAATCCTGTTTCCAGTGGGATTTATTTCTACAAATTGAAAACAGGTGATAAAGCATTAGCAACGAAGAAGTGCTTGCTGTTGAAATGAATTAATTTCTTAATTACACGTAATGGTAATATTTTTTCCTAATTCATGATGTAGATGAAAAATGACTAAAAAGCCTGACTACAAATTAGTTAAAAGATAATTAAATATTAGGAAGTAAGGATCGAGATTAATGGAACTAAAAAGATTTGAAGATATTAACGAATTCCTGGAAATTTCTGAACCAGTTTTAATAGAAAATGAAGTTGAAAACAATCTGATTCTGGGAATTGTTCTCTACATTCAAAGAGATCCAACACAATACAAAGAAAAATATTTAGCTGTAATGCAAGAAGGCAAACAGATTAAAGCGGTTTCGGTTTGCACTCCTCCACATAAAATACTTTTCTGGGGAAAAAATGAAAACTGTGAAAATGAGATTGATCTACTTGTTAACGATGCAGTGAAATCTCATTTAGACACAATGGGTATATTGGCATCACCTTATCACGCCCTGCAAATTGCTAAGAAGTGGCAAATGAAAACCGGAAGAACATTTAAACTTGGAATGTCGGAACGTATTTATAAACTTGAAAAAGTTATTTTTCCAGAACAACCTTCCGGTTTAATGAGATTAGCAACGCTGGAAGATTTGCATTTGATCTGTCAATGGATGGAAGAATTTCGTGAAGAAGCGGTCCCCAACGATCCATTAAATGACTTTTCTGAATTTGCTACAAAGAAAATAGAAAATAAAGATCTTGTAATCTGGGACGATAAAAAAGCTGTTGCCCTTGCATCCAAAGCACGAAATACAATTAATGGAACGTGTATCAACCTGGTATATACTCCCAAAAAGTTCCGAAGAAATGGATATGCTACTGCCTTAGTTGCACATCTTAGCCAAAAATTACTTAATGATGGTTGGAAGTTTGTAATCCTCTTCACAGACCTTTCCAATCCAACTTCCAACAGCATTTATCAGAAAGTTGGTTTTAAACCGATCTGTGATTTCCAGGAATATATTTTTAAAACTGAAGATTGAACTCAATTAAATAATTTAGAATTCTAATTAATTAAAGTTTTCATTTACAGAGAATTATTATCAATTTCTTTTGATTTGGAGGTAAAATTATGAAATTGTTTACAATGTTCATTTGTTGTTTTGTTTTATTTTCCTGCACAAAGAACAAGCTTGTTAAGGATTTTGAGACACAGGAAGTTCCTGAATCTGCCGCCGAAATACACGAATTCCAACTGGTTGCAGAAGAAAATGAAGATGACCAGCTAAGGCAAAAAGACGCTCATGGACAAATAGTTATTTCAGATCATCTTGTAAAACTTGATGATTTCCAAAAAGCGATAATTACCTACAAAGAGATATATGAGGATGAAAATTACAAAGATAAGCAAAGAGAAGAAGCACTTTTTAAATTAGCAGCTGCTCATGAATGTATTTTAAATGATAATATAGATCTGGATAAATCATTATATTATTATCAATTATTAATAGCTGAGTTTCCAGCATCTAAGTATAGGCTGGATGCTTTTCAGCGGATAGGGTCACTGCGGATCAAGATCGAAGATAGAAATATGAATCAAAATAAAACAACGGAGTAAAAGGAAAATAATGTTTAAAACAAATGAATATTTTGAAGGGAAAGTAAAGTCTATAGCATTTAAAGATACTGAAAGTGATACAACTATCGGGGTTATGGCAAAAGGTGAATATGAATTTGGTACTTCTAAAATGGAAGTTATGACTGTTATTAGTGGAAAACTTAAAGTACAATTACCCAATTGTAATTGCTGGAAAGAGTATGGAAAATATGATTCATTTATTGTTAAATCCAAAAAGAAATTTAAAGTGAAAACAGAAGAAGCAACTACATATATTTGTCGATATTATAATGACTCAAATTGTGAATGTGGTTGTAATTGCGGTTAAAAAATACATTTATGAAAAAAAAATCAATTTTTTATTTTAGTTTTATAATTGTAATTATAAGTTCTCTTAACTTATTTTCTACGGAAAAACCAGATCTTAAGATTTTTGAAGGAAATCTCAAAAACTTGGGTGGTGAATGGTTTATTATTTCTGATGGAGATTTCTTCCAATTGAATTTAGCTCCTGAAGAATTTTTAGAAGAAAATAAAATCATACTTGCATCTAAAGAACACTTCAAAGCAAAGGGTGTAATTATTGATGAGGTGATCGATGTTTATAGCATTTATACAAATAGTTCCATTGTTGATTTGAGAGATCTTACGGGTTATCCATTATGGCAGAAAGAAAAACTAATTGGGCATTTTCATGTAAACCCAAAAATGTGTATCGGCTGTCAGTTGTGTGTGAGCGTCTGCCCCACCGATGCGATCTCAATGATCCACGGTCGTGCGATTATTGATGCTGATAAATGTATCGATTGTGGAATTTGTGAAAATGGTAATGGAGCCTATAAAGGCTACCCTACCAATGCAATTAAAAAGCAAGAATAATTCAACATTATTTTTTTGTCATCCTCGTAGAAGTGTGTATCCATTAAAAAGAAAGAGAGATTTCCTATCGAGTTGGGAATGACAGTGTTCTTTTGAATGTCAGTGCTGATCCCGTGAAAACGGGATTGAATAATAATATGCAAATACCAAAATTTGGTAGCGTAAAGATAACTGTGTCTAATTCTCATAATTTTCATGATAACCTGTAAACCAGATATTCATAAAATCAGCAAGGTTTTTCTCTGACTTAAATCCATCCATATTCTTTAACTTTCGATTCAACTGTCTGATCATATTTTCGATAATATTTGTATTTGTATTCAAAAACTCATA
>JAVCCF010000076.1 GCA_030765625.1 Candidatus Tenebribacter burtonii | reverse complement strand
GGAAATGCTTAGAATTCCGGTACTAGGGATCAATGCTAAACGGGTTGCGGCTGAAGTAAAATCGGAATATTCACCACAGCGGCCGATATGCTTTGCATATATACGCACAGGTTGATGCGGACGTTCGGCATTGGATGTAAACGACATAGATTGAGTGATCCATCTTTTTATCGCTCCCACTGCAGTATTCATGTCCAGGTTGGTTCCGTTCCAGGCGACATCGCAATCCTGCAGATAATACTTTAATTTTGGATAGCCTTCGTCATTGTGGTTGTAAAGGTAATCACGCCAGAAAAAGCCATCTTCATGACCTGTGATATTATTGTTATGTAAGCTGTTACTCTCAATGATCGTAGGATCGATGAAAGCTGGAATCTCATCCGTGATTTTAGGATGGACCAGATACCAGTAATAAACTTCTTTTGGAACTTCCATCTGGTAAAGATTACCTTCAATATCTTCCTTCCAATATTTAGTAGTGGAATAGTAATCTTCATCTGTATAGGAATGACCATAATCTATCACTTCCACATAATCAAGGTCATTGTCTATTTCATAGATATAAAATGCGTTTTGCTTAAATACTTCCACATAGGCATAAGGAGAGGATAAATATTCGACTGATGAATGAGCTACTGAGAATGCGATTTCATCAATGTATGGATCTACAGCATCATTGATAACTCCAGCCCATTTTGTTTGGTTGTCAGGAGTCAATTGACAAAGTGTATTTTCCAAATCAGTTCTAATCCAGGCTGGAGATTTGGCAACAGCCGCTTCTGATTCTACAGATAGTGTAAGAAGATTTGAAATGTAATCTAAAGTTCCATCACCTGTATTGAATTTCACT
Source organism: Candidatus Tenebribacter burtonii (assembly GCA_030765625.1). Lineage (GTDB taxonomy): Bacteria > Cloacimonadota > Cloacimonadia > Cloacimonadales > TCS61 > Tenebribacter > Tenebribacter burtonii. Next base: position 59,486 of record JAVCCF010000076.1, on the reverse strand, counting down.
CCAAGATAACTATTAGTAGAAATATAAGTGTCAAAATAAATCGAATCGACAGCAGTCCAGGTATCACGATTAATCGGATCGGTTTTTGATCCTGATCTATCGATTTGTGGAGGAACATATTCCGGTGCAACTCCACCATAACCATCGATTGCAGGTTCCAATTCTTTCGTAGTCAATCCACGTTCATTTGCTGATAATGTGAATGAAACAACTAATAATGCTAATAAAATAAATAAGTGTTTTCTCATTTTCATCTCCCTATTTTTTTAGATTTCAAATTCCAATTTCTTTGGTAATGCTCCCAGAGAATTTATAATAATTTTTTTATCTTTAATTACAGAACCGACAATTTTAGCTTTTAAAGATAATGCATCCACGATTTGATCAGCATCATCCTTTTCAACTACGATTACCATTCCATTACCCATATTCCATGTTTTATATGCTTCTATTTCAGAAACATTACCAATTTTCTGGATCTCTTTTACCATTGGTGATGGAGAAAACAGATCATTGAATTCTGCACCTAAACCTGTATTTTTAAGTATCCTGTTAACATTTCCGGGAATTCCACCACCAGTAATATGAGCAATCCCCTTAATATTAAATTTTCTTTTCTCACCAAATCTACCCAGCAATTCTAATAAAGCTGAAGAATATATTATTGATTGTTTTAATATAATCTCTCCCCAACTCTTTCCAAAGGGAGAAGGTTTATTATATATGTTTCCGTCAAATTCTTTTTCGAGGATATATCTAACTAGTGAAAAACCATTAGAGCGAAATCCTTTTTCCTGCAAAGCTATGATAACATTACCAGCTTTAATATTATTTCCTGATATGACTTTTCCTTTTTCTAGCACTCCAACTGTAGTTGCATTCCAGACATTACCGTTAACTGATTTCCCCACTTCTGCTATCTCACCACCGGGAATTACAATCTTCTGTTCAATGCAGGCGTTTGCTAATCCTTTCATCAAAGCTCTGATTATTTCTGGATCAACTTTGTTAGTATCAATTGTGTTAGAAATTGAAATAGTTTCAGCGCCCAAGCAGACCGCATCGTCAGCAACCATTGCTAACAGGTCATAACCAAGAGTATCAAACTTCCCAATGTGTTCTGCAACTTCCATCTTTGTGCCCACACCATCATCACCCTGAACAATATAAAAATCACCCATATCCAGCATTCCGGCAAACGAACCTTCATCGATTACCGGTTCACCGATCATGTTCTTCCTGGAAGGAAATGTAGATCTAGCAAATTCATAAGCGATCTTAGATGCTTTATCCCCTATTTGGATGTCAACACCTGCTTTTTTATAATTAGTCATTTGAGTTCCTTATTTATTAATTATTCGGAAGAATGATAATCTTGATTATCTCTATTTTCTGTACTCAAATAAATATCATGTGGTTTTCCTTCTTTTATGGAAAGAGCAGACAATACTTCAAGTTCTGCTAATTTGTGGAATTCAGAAATATTCATAGCACCACATGTTCCCATGGAAGATCTAATTTTTGCCAAAGTCTCTTCCATGTTATCTCGAAGATGTCCGGCATATTCTACCATACCTTCAACACCTTCCACAAATTTTCCCTGATTATAACGTTTGGATTTCCAATTTTGAGCACGGGTTGAACCTTCTCCCCAATATGGTTTCATCACGCGATTATTGACTACTATCTTTTCTGTTGGAGATTCTTCCATCCTGGCAAAATAGCGTCCCATCATCACGTAATCCGCTCCAAGAGCTAAGGCAATTGTTACATCTTTTGTGCTGGTTACACCTCCATCAGCTATAACTGGAATATACTTTCCTGTTTCCTTAAAATGATCATCTCTTTCTTCTACAACTTCAATAATCGTAGTTGCAAGTCCACGTCCAGTCCCTTTCTGTTCTTGTGTTATACATATAGATCCACCGCCCATTCCCACCTTTATTGCACTTGCTCCAGCCTCAACCAAGAAGCGGAATCCCTCGGCTGTAATTATGTTACCTCCGATCACTGGAATTTGCGTATATTTGTCACTTATCCAGCGGATTGTATCTGCTTGATATTGAGTGTGACCATCCGAGGAATCAATTGCTAAAACATCAACTTCTTCTTTAGCTAACAGCTTAACTCTCTCTTTAAAATCATGTGTATTAATTGCTGCTACTGTAATCAATCTCTTTTTCTCATCATGAATTTCCAAAGGAAAATCAAGTTGGTCATTTATATCTTTTCTGAAAACCATAGAGAGAAGTTTTCCATCATTATCTAAAATGGGAAGTACAGATTTATGGCTTTCCAATAGAATTTGATTTGCTTCAACTAGATCAGTAATATTAGTTCCCACTTCAATATTCTCTTTTTTTATCATCCGACCTTTAATTAAACTTTCTGAATGAAGCGATACATCGTAATCCCATTTTGAAATAAGACCTACAAACAAATCATTTTTGTCTACAACCGGAAAAGTTGAATATCCTGATTTCTTACGAATCTCAAACATCTCTTTCACTTTCATATCAGCTTGCATGGTTTGCGGCTTCACAAAACCAGCTTTATGATTCTTGATCTTCTTAACCATTTCTGCTTGTGATTCTATTGATTGGGAACAGAAGATGAATGCAGCGCCACCCAACTTAGCAAGTTCAATTCCCATCTGAGCACCAGATACTGACTGCATTGCAGCAGAAACAAGCGGGACATTCAAGTAATATTTTTTCTTATTATCTTCTGAATACACAAGTGGTGTTCGCAATGAAATACTATCAGGACTGCAATCAACTGAAGTGTATCCAGGCAGTAATCTATATTCCATTAAGGTCCTTGATGATTCAGTTATTATTCTCTTTGCCATATATTCTCCTATTACTATTTTAAATTAAAGAAAGCATTGAATAAATCTCCTCTTGAGAGGAGTAAGGCTTTAGCCGGGAGATGTGTTCTCTTCTATCCACTCTTTTAGAAAATCAATACAACCTTGCATATTATTTTTAACATCTCTATCTCTGAATCGAATAAATCTAACACCTAAGCTTTCTAGTTTTTTTTGTCTGAACTTATCATATTGCACTTTATCATTATAACTCGAACCATCAATTTCTATCGCTAATAATAATTTAGGGCAAAAGAAATCAACTATAAAATTATCTATTGGTTTCTGACGATGAAAATCAAAGCCCAACTTTTTATCCTTTAACTGGAGCCACAATAACACTTCTGATAAAGTTGAATTATTCCTCAAGTACTTTGCTCTATCTTTTAGTTTAGGATTATATTTTAAATAACTCATGAATTAATGTGAAAATACACACCCTGTCTCTGACAACCTAATAAGTGGTTCAAATCCACATCTCCAATAGAGGGAATTAAAATTACTTCAGCTTTCATTATTCAATATCTATACTTTTATCTTCAGATCTTCGACTAGATACTTCTTTTCACAATAGACACATCGGGCAGTTACTGATCCAGCTTTATGAATATAGTATTTTGATGGAATATCTTCTATGTTTGTTATACATTTTGGATTGGGACAAATAATATGTTCTTCAATATATTCTGGAATTTCTAACGATGATTTGTTTACAACCTCAAAATCATTAATAATGATCAGAGTAGCACTCGGAGCTATAAGAGCTATACTATTAACCTCTTTTTTAGTTAATTCACGATTTTCGATCTTGAGAATATCTTTCCTGCCAAGTTTATTACTTTCAAGATTCATCCCGATCATAACTGAATTATCACCTGCTAAACTAAGAATTTCAATTACCTTTAATACTTTCCCTGCAGCAATATGATCGATCACAGTTCCATTCTTAATAGCATTTACTTTTATTGTTTTAACCAGACTCATTCTACACCTCCTCTAAGAGAATTGATATTATTGCCTGTCTTGCATAAACTCCATTCTTTGCTTGTGGAAAGTAGTAAGCAAATTCTGTATCATCAACATCGGTATGAATTTCATCAACTCTGGGCAGGGGATGTAGAACTTTGAAATATTTTTTTACATTTTGCAGCATTTTTTTATTTAATACATAAGATCCTTTAACTTTTTCATAATCTTCAGGATCTGCAAAACGTTCTCTCTGGACTCTTGTAACGTAGAGTATATCAAGATCATCAATATTCCCCTCGATATCATTAAATTCTTCATACTTGATATCCTTTTCGGCAAGATCATCTTTAATATACTGAGGCATTTGTAAGAACGAGGGAGATATAAATTTGAATTCAGCTCCAAATATTGCCATTGCTTGAGCCAATGAATGCACAGTTCTTCCAAAACGAAGATCACCTGCTAAACCAATTTTCAAATTGTCTAATTTTCCCTGAGTTTTTATAATAGAATAAAGGTCCAGTAAAGCTTGCGTTGGATGCTGATTTGCACCATCACCAGCATTCACGACAGGGAGATCAACAACTTCTGCTGCATACCTGGCTGCTCCCTCAATTGAACTTCTCATAATAATAATATCAGAATATTGGGCAATTGTCTGTAAAGTATCAGCGAAAGTTTCACCTTTTTTTGCAGAAGTATTCCCAGTTCCACTCATGATGATCGTATCTCCATTCATACGCTTCATAGCTGTATCAAATGAGAACATTGTTCTGGTGGAAGGTTCAAAGAAAAGAAGAGCTGCAAGTTTCCTCTGCATATTAGGAACTATTTCTCCCTTCTCTATTTTTGCAGCTGTATCCATCAGCCGCATAATATCTTCTTTACTCAAATCTCTCATTGAAATCAGATTTTTCATCTATTTCCTCCTTTTTTAGTTTTAACCACGAATTTACACAAAAATTTTCTTAAAGTAATTTTTCAAATTATAATTCAACATTTTTTACTAGTCTAAATCCGCCCCATCTAAGATAATAATATGAATGTAAAGCACCACGATGTGAAACACGACAACTACTATAACCATATGTGTAAGGAGCACCTCGTATTATACGCCAAGAACCACTAATCGGACCCTGTGGATCATCATTTGGGCTATTACTATAATAATCAGCACTATACCAATCATTACACCATTCCCACAAGTTGCCTGTCATATCATAGATGCCGAGTTGATTAGGCAATTTTGTGCTTACCTCGTGAGCATGAGTAGAGGAATTATCACTAAACCAAGCATAATCTCCGAGATTATCAGTAGTACCAGAATATTTATAATTATCTGTCCAATTAACTCCACCGCGTGCTGCAAATTCCCATTCAGCTTCTGTAGGCAGTCGATAACCGTCAGCATAAAAATCACAACTCCAATCAATTAGGTCATAGCAAGGTGTAAGATTATCTTGTTCACTTTTCAGATTACAAAAAGTTACTGCATCATACCAAGTTACATAATATACTGGATAATTTTTCCCAATTCCATAAAAATAAGCTGGATTTTCACCGACAACTTCTTCATATTCAGCTTGTGTAACTTCTGTAATTCCCATATAAAAACTATTTAAAGTTACATTATGAATCGGCAATTCATCGTCTTCTCCTTCATTAAAATGATCACCCATCTCAAATGTACAACCTTCTACAAAAACAAAACCCTGTGGTGGGCTAGGATCAACTTCAGTTGGTATTTCTTCACAACTAATGAGAATAAATAAACTTATTAATAGTAGTCCAAATAACATTTTCATATTTACTCCAATCTTAGATTTTCAATTCTGAATTATTAATTATTAATTCTCTTTTGATAAGCTTTCCAGGCTCTTTCTTGGTATAACCTTGCTTCTTTACCTGGATCATCAGCTTTTAATATTCCTCTACCCACAATTATGCAATCAGCTCCTCCACCAACTGCATCTTCAATCGTGATATACTGTTGACCCATCGCATCTGAACTTTTTTCCTTTTTTACACCTGGCATCATCAAAAGTTCACTTCCCGGAAATTTAGCTTTGAATCTCTTTATATCTTCCACACTGTTACCATGTCCAACAAAACCAGCTACCCATTGCGGATTCTTCTTAGCAGCTTCGAAACATTTACGAGTGTAGGTTTCATTTAACAGATTACCCTTGGAACTCATGCGAGCCAACACGAATCCCGCATGTCCCTCAATTCCTTCGAACAATCCTTTTAAGATCAATTCACCTGCTACCATGTGCACAGTAACGTACTCTGCCCAATCCGCAATTTTATAAACACCATTTCTAAATTGATGTCTAACCGTGTTGCCAATGTCAGCAAATTTGCGGTCCTCAAAGATCAGGAAATTTTGCCGTTTTGCATATTCCTGCAGTTTAGGAACAAATTTCTCATCATAATCATCGAGAATGTCCACATGAGTTTTAAGCATAACTATCTGTTCACCAACTTTATCCAACATTTCGAAAAACTCTTTTTGAGAAGTTACATCAAGCGAAAGAACTAGATTAGATTCTTTTTCATTCATTTTATCTAATAATTTTTGTGTGAGAGGATTTATATATTTTTCTTTCTTTGCAGGTTTTGTCAGGCTGGATGTAAATTCTTCAACCTCTTTTACTTTTTCAGCAGTGATCAGATATTTATCTTTTAATAACTGAACTATTTCATCGAGCGAAATTAAGCTATGAAGCTTATAACCATCTTTGGCAAGTTCCTCTGTTCCGTTGGAGCTTCTGTCTATCACAACTACAAAATCTTCAATTACAATTCCTTCTTTCTCATACTTCTCGGCAGTTTCAATTTTACTCGCACCGGTTGTAATAAGATCATCAATTACCAAACATTTAGTTCCTTTTTCAAATTTCCCAATAACATTATTACCAGTTCCATAAGCTTTTTCTTCCTTGCGCATATATACTAAGGGTTTTTGCATTTTGGAAGCAACAAGTGAAGCAATTGGCAGGGCTGTGTAAGGGATTCCAGTGATCACATCAAATTCCATATCTTTGATTCTTTCAACTAAAAGATCAGCGATCCCTTCTAATATATATGGGAAACTGATCATATCACGCAGATCAAAATAGAATGGTGAAGTGAGTCCGCTTTTTAGTGTGAAACTGCCGAATTTAATAGCTCCTATTTTTCCCAGTTCCAGAACAAATTGCTCTTTTGTCATTTAATTATCTCCTTTACTTTTTATCATTACACTTAAATTAATATAAACATTAACTAATTATTATTCTAATTCTTTTGATTGTTGTTAGAGTTAAATAAATATGGAAAAGCAAAACTAAAACAAGAATAAGTAATTCAAAAATAGATGAACAATTGTGTATGGTTTTTGAACATATTATGCCAATTGCATCAATGATGATTCCAAAACCCAATAATTTTGATGATGAAATAATGATTGGTTTTATTAAACTAATTTCGTAATTGTATTTCAAAATGTTTGTTAATATTTTATTAAGAGGACTTTCATGAATATTAGAGATTTGATTCTTTTGTTCTTCAGGTGTTTTCTTATCAAAATCATCCATATTATCAGGATCAAAACCTGTTTTTGTGGAAGTAACCCAATTTTTCATAGAATCAATTTTCGTTTGAATTGATTGAATTCTAAATATTCCAAACACACCAACAATTGCTAAAATTGCCGCATTTGCCTGTAATAATGCTGAGAATAAATAAATTGATGTATATTCATAGAAGAGATTAGTTAATAATTTATCTATCATTTTGTTCTCCTTTACCTTGTTCGTTGCTTTTCATATTTCATTATTTAACATTCCATATTCAAAGAATCGATTTTCGAAAGAAAACGATTCCTCTTAAATATTGGATATTCATTACATCCCCCTTTGCAAGGGGGAACTAAAGGAAGTTTTCTAAAAAATGTAATAACTTCATTCATCGTAATAAACCCCTCTGTCCGGCAAATACCGGACATCTCCCCTTCCAAAGGGGAGCTTAGAATTCCCATTAACAAAAGTAAATTTCACTTTTGCCTGTCCAATCATTCCATCAAACGGAGAATATTTTGCTTTGCTGTTAAACTTTGCCGCAATAATTGGAAATGCATGCTCTGCATCAATAACTGCAAGATCAGCATAAAATTCTTTCTCGATTTTTCCACGTTTCTTAAATTCAAAGATTTCTGCTGGTTTAGTACTTGTTAGTTCTACTAATCTACTCAATGGGATTTTTCGTTCAATAAATTCGGTTATAAGAATTGGTAGAGTTGTTTCGAGTCCTGGAAAGCCGGATGGAGCAATTGAGTAATCCTCAATCTTCTCATCGATTGTATGCGGAGCGTGATCACTTCCTACACAATCAATTGTACTATCGATTACTGCTTCCAGTAAAGCGTTATTATCATCTTTGGTCCTAAGTGGTGGATTTACTTTTCCAAAGTTTCCAACTGAGTTCAATACACTTTCCTCAAGCGTGAGATGATGCGGAGTAATTTCACAGAAAATATTTGTACTTTTTTGTTTTGCCTTACGGATCAATTCTATCTCTTCTCTAGTTGAAACATGACAGATATAAAGTTTGTTACCAATTTTGTTAGCTAATTCTAAAACTAATTTGGTTCCTTCAATTGCACATTTTCTGTTACGTAAAATATCATGATTTTGAATTGTTTTCTCAGCAATTTTTTGCTGCCATTTATCTAGACAGCTCTGCAGTTCAGTATGAACAAGAACGACTTTATCATATTTTTTTGCTAATTTAAAAATCTCTTTTAGTTTACTCTCATCTGCAACAACTTCATTTGAGCTGGAACCAGCCAGGAAAATCTTTATTCCAGCAATATCAAAAGAATAACTTTTTAGAATTTGTTCCAATTCCTGTAAGTTATTCTCAGTAGCTCCGAGATGGAATTTATAATTTAGTTTTGCTTTCTTGGCAGCTTCTCTTTTTGCATTCAATCCTTTCAAATTCGTTGTAGCAGGAATAGTATTCGGCATATCAATAATTGTTGTCACACCACCAGTAAGTGCTGCTAACGAAGCAGTTTCCCAAGTCTCTTTATTATTTTGTTCCATATCTCGGACATGAACATGAGCATCTATCATTCCGGGAATAACCAGTTTATTTTTGATATCGATAACTTGATCAAAACTATCAACCATTGCGAAGGTCTTTGACCATTCGCAAGGTTTTATATCAACTATCTTATCATCTTCGATGATAATGTCTTTCAATCCTTCGATAAGCTTACAATTTTTTAATAATATTTTCATGTTTCTCTTAACAAGTTCAACCTTTTTCTTGTTCCCAAGTTATACATGGGAACACACTTTTCTGCGAAGTTTAACTTCGCTTTCAATTTCGTTACGAAGTACAACTTCGTAACGAGAAGAAAATAAGATTGTGTCGAATAAACACTTTGTAAGAATCCTCGCAAAGATAAAGTGTCATCTCCGTAAACTCTGTGGTTAACTCTTTCGTTCGTTGCTAATTCATTCATTAGAAAGTTATCCTCTTCCCCGATGCATCACGATGATACTTTCCAAATTCGGTTAATAATTCAATTTTCTCTTTTGGAAGCACAGGTCCTTCAACACATAACCTTAACCCAAGTGGATCCATCGTACAATTCCCACAAATCCCAATCGCACATTTCATATATCTCTCAAACAGGAATTCATAATTTAGATCTCCAATAACATCTTGTAGTGCTTTCATCATCATTTCCGGTCCGGAGGCATAGAGGAAATCGAATTTATCTTGAGACATAATTTTCTGTGCAATATCTACAGCAGTTCCTTTTTCACCAAAAGACCCATCATCTGTTACGTTTATCACCTTAATATCTAATTCTCTGAATCTATCAGCAAAAACATGTTCATCTTTTGTTCGGGCTCCATTTATCAATGTTACGTCAGCTCCCGCTTCCAATAACACTTTTGCAAAAAAATAGAATGTTGGAACTGCATATCCACCACCAACAAGTAAAACCTTGTTTTTAGATATAAAAAAAGAGGAGCCGTAAGCACCTCTTATTGAAACAAAATCCCCAACGCACTTTTGGAAAAGGCGGGCTGTGAATTCACCTATCCTTTTTACAGTTATGAAAAATTCCTCTTTAGTACAATCTGAGATAGAGAATGGTTTCTCTCCTCCTTCGAAATCCGTGAGCATAATGAACTGTCCGGGTTCTGCACCAAGAGCATGTTTAAATGTGAATGTTTTAATATTGAGTGCTTCTTCTGTAATTTTATCAATTTTTAAAGTTACTCTTTTTTCCACTACCACTTCTCCAGTGTTGGTCTATTTTCTTCATCTCTGTATCTATTATTCCTTTCTCTATGTAAAGTTTCAGCATCAATAAATCTTGTGTAATTGTACTTTTGATTGTAAAGTGAAATCAATGGGGTTTGCTGTTGAAATTCCAAATTTATGATATCATCAGAATTATTCGCAGTGTCATAATCTACAATGCTAATATCATTTAAAGTAAACAATGACAAATCTATATCTAATTGTTCTAGTATTTCCGATGGAATTTCCGGAAGAAGTATTTCTTCTACATTCGTTATGCTATAAACATTCAAAGATACAAATTTTTCAGAATCACTTTGAGTCCATGATGCTGATATTTGATCAACTGAACCATCAACTAGAATTTCTGTAAATTTATTATTATCAACATCAAAAACTGCCGAAATTGAACTCATCGGGATATCAAGTATAGATGGGATTTCATCACTGATATTATCAAAACGATAAAATTCAGTACCATTATAATTATTTACATAAATACTAAACATATTATGTGGGAAATCATCATTATAAAAACCTGTAAATTCAGTAACTGGATTGTCATAAAATGAATTAAAATGCATTAAATTTGAATCTAACATCCCATTCCTAAATGCATGAATCTTTGAACTTGTGATCGGACGGTTAACAGAAATAGTTTTCGCAAGCATTGGTTTATCTAATTCTAAATAAAACTCATTGACCTCATTTTGTACAAAACTTTCTCCTATAATCCAATCACAAAATGCTATATCTGTATCTGGATTATAAATTGAAGAGAAAAAACTAATATCTTCATCCTCATCTAAGTGATAAATATCTCCTTGAAAGTCGGAAATTATAAAATTAGCAAAGATAATACCATAATTAGAAGGAGAGATTAACATTCCTTCATAATCTTCAGGATTACCAGTAAAGTCTAGTGTGACATCAATTTCACCCACAGATCCATCAGGATAATTATAACCCTTCAGATACCACTCTCTCAAAGGAACATCAATATTTACATTAATATCAATTCTGTGCTCCCCATTCCAATATCGAAAGTAGTCTTGAATAACTATCACCGTACCCCTAGATGTGTTAATATTTTCAAAAACGATAGTTTCATCTCCGTTTATTTCTTGATAAGTAACACTATCATCCAATTGAAGAATCGCATATCCAGTTCCTCTGATATAGTTTCTCAGGAAATTCATTGTAAAGTTCTTTGCTGTATTGTCGCTGTTCTGTGTGCATCCAGTCAACAAAACAATTAAAACAATTGAAATAGTGAATGAAATCTTTTTCATAAATAATTCTCCATTTCTAATTTAACATTTCACATTTATAATTTTTTCTAATCTTGGAATATCTTTCAAATTCGGATATTCATTTTCTTCCATAAACTCAAGTATTTCGTTATTGATCTTTTTAAAAACTTCAATTCCACGATAATACACTGCTGTTCCAACTCCGATCACTGACGCTCCTGCCATTAACATTTCAATTGCGTCTTCACCATAAGTTACTCCACCCATTCCAATAATTGGAATATTTACAGCAGAATATGTTTGATAAATTAATTTAAGTGCAATTGGTTTTATACAAGGTCCGGAAAGACCACCAAATTTATTAAAAAGAACAGGTTTTATCATTTTTGTATCGATCAGCATTCCGGGACCTACTGTGTTTATCATACACAAAGCATCTGCTCCCGCAGCTTCTGCAGCTTTTGCGATGGATACAATATCATAAACATTTGGTGAAAGTTTTGCAATAATCGGAAGTGTTGAAATTTGTTTAATTGCTTTAACAATACTATAAACTTCTACTTTTGAAGCAGCCAACGGAATTCCGAATTCGTCAAATACATTTGGACAGGATAGATTTAGTTCCAGAAAATCAGCTTTTGATTTATTTACATGTTTAGTTAGTTTTAGAAAGTCTATAGTATTTGTAGCAAAAACGCTCGCAATAACTGGAATATTGGAGCGTTTTTTTAATTGGTCGATCTCAGCAATGCCATCGACAATGCCGGGATTACACAATCCCATACAATTTAATAAACCACCTTCAAATTCCGCAACTACGGGTCCTTTATGTCCCATTCTTGGTTCTAATGTAAGTGATTTACTTGTTACTATTCCAGTGCCATTTTCAATTGAAATATTAAAACCGGAAAATGCCATACCCATCACACCTGCCGGTAATACAAGCGGTGAGGTTATGGTTCTACCCAAAAACTCAGTTTTTAAACTTTTCTGCATTCTCCATTCCTAGTTTAGATATTTCTAGTTCGAGATGCTAATGTTTTTTTATTCTGTATTTTTCTTACCTCTGACTTGCTATACTAAAAAATATTATCTGGATTATTGGTCAATTATTTTATCATGGTAAAAGTTCATGAATTTACGCAAAAAAATATAAACCGCTATTAACAGCGGTTTATATAATTTTATTAACTCAAGATTTATTTTATTTGATTATAAATATTCTTTTGAAATTTCTTTTAACTTTTGAATCATATCTGTTCTTTCCCAAGTAAATTCCGGGAGTTCCCTGCCAAAATGACCATAAGCTGCAGTTTTTTTATAGATTGGTCTTTTAAGCTGTAAATGTTCAATTATCTGCTGAGGTTTTAGTGGAAAGATATCTCTAATGATCTTGATCAATTGAGGATCAGAGAGTTTTCCAGTATTGAAAGTGTCTACCATTACAGAGATAGGATCTGCCACACCAATTGCATAGGCAAGCTGCACTTCACATTCAGCAGCAAGCCTGGAAGCAACAATGTTCTTAGCAATGTATCTTGCCATATAAGATGCACTTCTATCGACCTTGGAAGGATCTTTTCCGCTAAATGCACCACCACCATGACTTCCCTTTCCACCATAAGTATCAACAATGATCTTCCGGCCTGTAAGTCCAGTATCAGCTTGTGGTCCACCGGTTACAAATCTGCCGGTTGGGTTTACATAAAATTTCGTATTGTTATCGATAAGTTCTTCTGGGATAATTGGTTTGATCACATTTTCAATAATATCCTTCTTGATCTGATCTTGTTGAATTTCCGGTGCATGCTGGGTAGATACAACAACTGCTTCTAACCTCTTGGGTTTGTGGTCGATATACTCAATTGTAACCTGAGTTTTACCATCAGGTCGAAGATACGCGAGTGTTTTGTTTTTTCTAACTTCTGCTAATCTTTGTGAAAGTTTGTGAGCAAAAGCAATCGTCATCGGCATTAATTCAGGGGTTTCATCGCAGGCATAACCAAACATCATACCCTGATCACCAGCACCCTGTTCACGATCTTTATGCTTATCAACTCCCATAGCAATATCTGTTGACTGCTTATCTATTGATGTGAGTACAGCACAAGTTTTGTAGCCAATTCCATAATCCACATTGGTATAGCCAATATCTTTTATTGTATTGCGTACTATTTTGGGGATATCGACATAACATTCTGTTGTAATCTCACCGGCGATCACAGCCATACCGGTTGTGAGAAAAGTTTCACAAGCTACTCTACCTTCAGGATCTTTTTCTAAAATGGCATCTAAGATAGCATCTGAAATCTGATCAGCCATCTTATCGGGATGACCCTCTGTTACAGATTCAGAAGTGAATAAATGTTTTTCGTTCTTCATTATATTTCCTTTTATACTAAATTAATTTATTAATTTCTTTTGAAGTTTTGCAAGAAAGAATTTTATCTAATTTTGCTCTCATCTCAGCAATATCACAATCAATAATTTCTTTTTTAATAATCAATAATCTTCCGGGACTAACACTGAGTTCATCAACACCTAGAGCTAGAAGAAGTTTCACATATTTTTTTTCGGAAGCCATCTCACCACAAACAGCAACTTTTTTTCCTTTTTTATGAGCATTATCAACTGTAAGCTTAATTGATCTAATCACTGATGGATGAGTTGGTTTATAATAATCGGAAATGGATTGATTATCCCTGTCGACAGCCAAAGTATACTGAATTAGATCATTCGTTCCAATACTTAAAAAATCGCACTCTTCAGCAATTGAATCTGAAGTAATAACGGCTGAAGGAATCTCTATCATTGCGCCAAGTTCCATATCAGCATTGAATGCAATTCCAGTATTGATCAGCTCTTTACTGCAAATCTTGATAATTTCTTTCACTTTCAATAATTCATTTACGCCGGATATCATAGGAAACATTATCTTAATATTTCCATGTACATTTGCACGTACAATAGCTTTTATCTGTTGCTTAAAAATTGGAACATTCTGCAAAGAAATTCTTATACCACGGCAACCCAAATTAGGATTTTGCTCATAAGTAATATTTAAAATATTTGAGAGTTTGTCGCCACCAACATCTATAGTGCGAATAGTAATAGGATTTGGTATACATTGCTCTGCAATATTTTTATAAATTTCATACTGCTCTTCTTCAGTAGGAAGATCATCACGGTCTATGAATAAAAATTCTGTTCGGAAAAGACCAATTCCTGCACTATTATATTTTAATACCTGATCGATTTCTTGAGGAATTTCAATATTACTCATTAAACTTATCTTTTTCCCGTCTTTGGTAATAGATTCTATATCTATCAATTTCAGAAGCCCTCTTTGAATATTCTGTTCTACTTTATAAATTGCTTTATATTTTTCTAACACACTTTTTGTAGGAGAAATAATTACATAACCATCGTTCCCATCAATTATCAGATCTTCTCCATCTTTAATATTTCCTAATAAACCCATAGTATTTACCAGCATTGGAAGATTCATCGAACGGGCGATAATACTACTGTGCGAGTTTCTACTACCTCTTTCAGTGCATAAACCTTGAATATTCTTATCAAATACTGTTGTTACAAAAGAAGGTGATATATTCTCCATTATAAGAATTGAGTTTTCATCAACATCAACAAAAACATCTTTTCTTTCACCCTTAATATGACTTAATAATCTATACGCAACATCTTCAAAATCATTAACTTTGTGGGAAAGATACTTATTATTTACATTACTAAAAATATCAATAGCCTCTGTAAAATATGTATTAATAGCCTGTTCTAAACAGTTTTGATCTTCTAAAATTAGTATAGATATTCTTTTATTGAACTCAGGATCTTGCAAGATCATTTTATGTGATTCTAAAATATCTCTATTTTCTTTTGAGTATGTATAATTTTGAATAAGTTTATCTAATTCATAAATAACAAATTTAACATTTTTTTTAAAACGGGAAAACTCAAATTTTATTTCACTTTTTAGGATCTTCTTATCCTTTATGTATAGTTCATGCTTATTGATGATCTTTGCCTTACCAATGGCAACACCCGTTGAAACCGAATTTCCTATGATTTTTTTCACTTTTTTTATTCTTCCCCAAATTTATTTAAGAACATCTCAACAATTTCTTGTATCAAAAATTTTTCATCAACCCCATCGGCAACCAATTCAAGTTCTGAGCCAAATTCTGCTGCTAATGTCATTACGCCCATAATACTTTTCCCGTTAATTTCCATATCAGATTTTACAATTCTAAATTCTGACCTGTATTTTGTAGCCGCCTTCACAATCATTGTAGCCGGCCTAGCATGCATCCCAAGTTTATTAACAATCTTTATTGTTTTTCTTATCATATTTATTTAAATCCTATTTAACTACTTCTTTTCTTCAATCTGCTTTTCACGCAATTTTGCTTTCCTTGTAAGTTCTTCTTGAAGTTTATTGGTATATTCTTTTGCAGCATCGTATCCAAATAATTTAGAAATATGGTTCATTGCAACTACCTCAATGATTACTGCAATGTTTTTCCCAGGTGAAATTGGAAGATATATAATTGGAATTTTGTTCCCAAGTATATCTACGGAATGATTACTTAATCCAATCCTCTCATAATCCATATTATCTTTCCAAGGCATTAACTCGATCTGAACATCGATTCTTTTCTTCATCCTAACAGCTTGTATCCCAAACATTTTTGCAACATCAATAAGCCCAATACCTCTCACTTCCATGAAGTGACCATAGTTGTTTGTTGCACCTCCAACCAGGATATCATCTTTTGAAGTTATCTTTACTACATCATCAGTTATCAGGCGTTGACCACGTTCTACAAGTTCCAGTGCACATTCACTTTTTCCAATCCCGCTTTTACCGGTTAAGAGAATTCCAACGCCAAAAACATCTATTAATGTTCCGTGAATCGTTTTCGATTCAGCAAAAATACCTTGTAAGTATATTCGTATAGAATTAAAAAGTTTATCTGTAGATAATCTTGAAGAAAAAATCGGGATCATCATTTCATTAGCAAGAAATTCAATTTGTTTTGGAACAGATAGTCCTTTAGTTATAATAATAGCAGGAATATCATAAACAAGTGTTTCTTTAATATTATTATAAAGTACTTCTTCTTTTAGAGATTGTAGATAGCTAATCTCAGTTTCACCAAATATTTGTATTCGGTTATATTCAAATCTGTCAAAATAGCCTGTTAATGCTAGTCCCGGTCTATTCAGGAATGAAGTTGTAATATTACCTTGCATCGTATTAGGATGAGTGATCAAGGAAAGTGAGAGATCTTTTTTCTCTAGTTCATAAAATTCTTTCACGCTTATTTTTTTCATATTTCCTACTTTTAATAGTGAACCCGTTCCCGTCAAGTGGAACGGGTTTCATCTATTAACTTTATGCTTCTATCAATTTATAGTGCTCTTTGTCTTTTTTTACTAGTACATTAATTCTATCAGTTTCCAGATTTTTAAATACCAAATATATACTATCTAAATTATCAAATTTTTCCAGTGCATCCTTAACAGTTAAATTCTCTGCTAAAATTCTTTTTATTTTTACTACTTTCTTGCCTTCATTCCTTTCGATAAGGTCTGCATATACAAAATGTAGATTCTCTTTAAGGCTTTTCTTATTATGATCTGACCATTTATCTTTCATTTTTTTTATTTGTTTTTCCATTTTGTCAACAGCATTATCAATTGCCAAGTACATATCTTTTTCTAAAGTATCACATTTCAAGTTATGTTTTGGTGCATGAACAATCAATTCAACTTTGTTTCCATTTTTTTCAAATGAAAGAATAAAGTTAGCTGTCATAATATGATCAAAATACCTTTCTAATCTCACAAGGGATCCATCAATATGATCTCTGATAGCATTTGTTAGGTCGAAATGACGTGCAGTAATTGTAATTTGCATAATTATCTCCTTCTAATATACTGCGGGAATGAAATATATCCTACAGCCTTTTGTTTAAGATCTTCTTTGCTCGCTCTGCATGATAAGAACTGCGTACAAGAGGAGCTGATTCAATAAGCTTAAAACCCATTCTCTCCCCTTCCCTTTTGTAAAATGCAAATGTATCTGGATGTATGTATTCTGCAACAGGATGATGTTTGTTAGACGGAGCCATGTATTGTCCAATCGTAACAATATCTACATCCACTTCACGCAATTTTTTCATAAGTGCAAGCACTTCAATTTTTGTTTCTCCAAGACCAACCATGAGACCACTTTTTGTAAGAATCGAGCTATCGGCATTTTTAGCTGCTTGAAGAACTCTTAACGACCGTTCAAAATTTGCCATTGGACGAACAGCATCATAAAGACGCGGAACGGTCTCGACATTATGATTCAATACATCCGGACCGGCATTAACAATTTTCTTCACCAAATCCAGATCACCCTTGAGATCTGAAATTAACAATTCAATTGCAGTTTCCGGATCACAAATTTTTCTTATTTGTTTTACAACTTCGATAAATTGGGATGCACCACCATCGGCAAGATCGTCACGTGTTACTGTAGTAACAACAACATATTTTAATCCCAATTCATTTGATATTTTTGCTATTGCTTTTGGTTCATTTATATCAGCAGGTTCAAGACTTCTCTTTGTTTTATCGATAGCACAAAAAGTGCAGTTTCTAGTACAGGTTTCTCCTAAAATCATAAAAGTTGCAGTTCCATTTTCAAAGCATTCACCTTGATTCGGACATTTGGCACTTTCGCATACAGTATGAAGATTGTATTTCCTCAATATTTTTATTATTTCCCGGGCTTTTCTAGCACCGAGTTTTTCTGATTTAAGCCATTCAGGCTTTCTCATTACTTCCATATCTTCCTAATAATAACTTATATTTTATGTATTGCAAGTTTTTTAAGATCTTCAACAGCTTCCATCACAGATTCTGACAAAGTCGGATGTGCAAATATAACTTTTTTTACATCATCTATAGTTGCATCTAAACCCAATAATATTCCTGCTTGTGCAATTAGTTCTGTTGCTTTTGGGCCAATGATGTGAACTCCAATTATCTTGTTGGTATTTTCTAATCCGACTACTTTCACAAAACCAAAAGTTGCTCCCAATCCAAGCGCTTTTCCATTTGCAGAAAATGGGAATTTTCCAATAATTACATCTTCAAATTTCTTCTCAGCTTTTTCTTGTGAATAACCAACAGATGCAATTTCAGGATTTGTAAATGTGCAGGCTGGAATCTTCTTATAATCAAGATCAACAACTTCAATCTCAGTATTACTTATCTCGTTATGAATTATATCCGCTACAATTAGACCTTGTTTGCTTGCTGTGTGAGCCAACATAGATTTACCTGTAACATCACCAATTGCAAAAATATTTTCTAAATTTGTTTTCATCATTTTATCAATATTTACAAATCCATTATCCATAGAAATATTACTATTTATAAATTCGATATCCATAAAAGGAATTCTACCAACGCTCAACAAAACTTTATCAGTTTCAATTTCTTTTCCATTTGATAATTTTAATATAACACTATGTGCTGTTTCTTCATAATTTTTTACCTCAGTTTTGAGATTAAGTTTGATTCCGCTTCGTTTTAAAGCCATCCCCAATCTTTTTGAAATTTCAATATCTTCCATATCTATCAGGTTTGGTAAAAATTCCACAATTTCCACTTCCACGCCTAATTGATTATATATTGAAGCAAATTCACATCCGATAACACCACCACCAATAATTACCAATTTTTTTGGAAGTTCTTTCATTTTGAGAATATCTCTGGAAGATAGAATACTTTTCCCGTCACATTTCATAAAGGGTAATTCTTTTGGTTTTGAACCTGTCGCAATAATTATATACTCTGCAAGATACTCATCATGATCAGTAACAATTTTAAAAAAGGTTTCTGTTTTCTCAATTTTCTTTACTGTTTCTTTTATTGTTGGAATGTTACGTTTATTAAAAATAAATTCAACACCGGAAACAAGTTTTTCTACAACATCATTTTTTCTTTGCCATACTTTTTTATAATCAATTCTGGATCTTTCAATTGATATACCGAAATTTTCAGATTCTTTGATCTCTGAATAAAGATCGGCGACTTTAACCAGTGATTTTGTAGGAATACATCCGTGATTAAGACAAACTCCTCCAAGTCTTTCCTTTTCAAATACAGCAACATCGATTCCATATTGTTGAAGCCGTATAGCCGTTACATATCCACCCGGTCCTCCACCAATAATTACAACCTTGAATCTATTCACTCTTTTCTCCTCAATCTACTATTCAGTATACCTTTTGCTTTTCTGTATTTTGCAATAACTCGACGTGATACGTGTATACTCATTTTTGAAAGTTGTCCTACAATATCCTGATCACTCAATGGATGAGCCTCATTTTCATTATCTATCATTCTAGTAATTTTTTGCTCAACATTATGCCTTGAAATTGAATTGTAATTATCGTCCTTTCCTGCCTTACTTGTAAAAAAATCTTTTAAGCACATAATTCCAAATGGTGTATCGGCATATTTTATACGAACAACACGCGATATGGTGGACTCATTAACTTGTAGCTCCTGAGCAATATCTGAATAAGTAAGTGGTTTTAATACTCTATTTTCCCCATAAAAGAAATCTGATTGATGATGTAAAATGGAATTTGTGACACGCTCTAAAGTTCTACTTCGTAAATAAACTGATTTGATCAAGAATTTGGCTGAGTTGATCTTGCTTCTAACATAATTAAGAGCTTCTTTATCTTTTCTTACTTCTTGTAAGATTTTGTTGTATCGTCTGCTCAAGCGTATCCTTGGAAATGAGTAATCGTTTATTATAACTTCATATTCGCTTCCAATACGCTTAATTATAACATCCGGTACAATGTAATTGGAGTGATTGGTAAGAAGACGCAAACCAGGTTTTGGATCCAATTTTGCGATTTGTTTTTTCCAATTTAAAATGGTTGTAATGCTTGTTCCAAAACTTGATGCAATATTTTTATAACGTTTATGAATAAGATCATTAAAGTGATCCGAGATAAGAGTGATAATATTTTCATTATGAAATTCAGGATCAAGTTGAGCCAACAAGCATTCTTTAATACTTCTGGCAGTAATACCTTTTGGTTCTAAATGAAGAAGCTTTAAATGAATTTCCTCTGCTCTTTGCAATTCAATCCCAAATTCTTCCGCATATTCTTCCATAACAAAATTATTAGGCAAAAAGCCGTGTGCATCTGTGCTATCAAACAATTCATAAGCAAAGTCAAACTCATCTTTTTCAAGATTTAACCTTTCGATCTGATAAACAAAAACATCTTTTTTATTTTCTTGGTCTTTTATCATTTGATCGAAATTAATACCTTCTGTAGAGTGTGCGATGCCAGAACCTCCCCTAAAGTATTCTGAGTATGAATCCAATATTTCACTTAATTCTTTAGTCTCTTCAAGAGTTTTTTTCAACTCTTCATCTTCATTCTCTTTTTTTATATCTTCTTCAATTCTATCTTTTATTTTATCATCTTTTTCAGATGAGATATCTTCCTCATCACGGTATTCAAGAAGTTCTAACATTGGATTACTGATCATTTCCTGTTTTAAATGAGTTTCAAGCTGCATTAATGGCATAGCTAACATTTCTAGAGACTGAAGCATTTTTGGCTTTAACAATAGGTTTTGTGTTTGCTTTTGAACTAATGTCTGCCTAAATTTATTCATAATATAGTTCTTCTTTTATTCATTTACAAAAGGATTAGTGAATCTGTCACCAAGATATACTTCTCGTGCTTTATCATCTTTCACCAATTCTCTGGATGTTCCACTGAATAATATTTCTCCATTAAATATAATATAAGCTCTTTCGGTAATTTTCAAAGTTTCAAGAACATTATGATCAGTAATTAAAATGCCAATACTTTTCTCTTTTAATTTTCTTATTATATCCTGAATATCGGCTACAGCAAGAGGATCTACACCTGCAAAAGGTTCATCCATAAGCATAAATGATGGAGATGTTACAAGGGAGCGGGTGATTTCAAGTTTTCTACGTTCTCCACCCGATAAAGTAAATGCTTTCTGCTTAGCTAATTTGGTAAGACCCAAATCCTCCAAATGCTCTTCCAATTTTAGTTTTCTCTCTTTTTTTGAGATCTTTATAGTTTCAAGAATTGCCATGATATTTTGTTCAACTGTAAGTTTATGAAATATGGAAGGTTCCTGAGCAAGATAGCCAATTCCTAATTGTGCACGTTTATACATAGGAAGATTAGTTATTTGTTTTTCGTTAAAAAAAACATTACCACTATTAGCTTTTATTAAGCCAAGTATCATATAGAAAGTTGTAGATTTTCCTGCTCCATTTGGTCCTAGAATTCCAACAATTTCACCTTGTTGCAGGTTGATGCTGACATTATTCACAACCTTTCTTTTTCCATAAATTTTAACTAAATTATCTGTTTTTAAACTCTTCATACTGAATGGATTTAATTATTTCCATTTTATTTGTCAAGCGAATGTTATGATTAAAATTCATATTTGGAATAGAATATGCTTTGACGACTAATCTAAAATGTTTTTTTATATTTAGTTAAGGTTTTCTACCAGTTTTTATGTTCAAATTTATAGATCCCTGCAACTTTATCTTTTACTGAAATTCTTTTAATTTTATTTTGATCGTCTATTTCTAAAATCAGATGTTCGCCTTTGGTATTATTTGCTGAGAAATTTCTATTTTTAGTGGTTTCCTGCAGAAAATAGGAACTAACATTCCCCTTAGCTTCACAGAAAACAATTTTCCCATAATTAAAATTGAATTCCATTAGATCACCAATTGCCCAACTCTTTTTTGGTTGATTTTCTACTTCAGAAAAATGTACATAACAAGAATCTTGTAATATAGCTTTCTTTATTTTTTGATCTTCAAAGAATATTTGGAATTCCTTTGCAGTTGCATCTGCCAGACCTGAATTAAATTTTGGTTCACCTAAATATACAGCTTTTTCTTCTTCAGAAAAATATAAAAGAAAGTCACTGCTCATAATAAAATCTTTTGAGAAAGTTTGTACATTAAAAGTAGCAGCAACTTTTTTATAGTTCTTAAGATATTCGATCTTTTCGGCAGATATGGAGATAGTATCTTTACCAGCTATTGAGAGTATAGGCTTTTTCATTAAGTAACCATAACCCTCATTCAAATAATATTTTAACTCTCCACAAGTTCCATGTATACTTTCCCGTTCATCATAAGTGATTACATTTTCTTTAGCAATAAGTTCTCTTGAATTTCGGAAATATTCCACTTCATCTGCTTCAAATGTTCTTATGGTTGAATCGCTGTGAGTCTCAGTTGTTAATACATCTCCCCTTAGGAATAAACGTTCTGTTTTGCGGAAGTAATCGACATTACCTGCTTGCAAGTTTAATGTATCTTCATTTACTCTCACATTCCCTTGCATACGTACTATCTTCTGTATTTCAAATATATCTGCTTTATCACAGAAGAACTCAGTTTCACCGTAGAAAAAATGTACGTTCCCCAACAAATTTGAGATGTATTCATCCTCTATTTTATTTATTATTAATTTATCAGCATTTATCAATTTATAAGAGCGTAGTTCTTGCTCGGGATAAAGTGGTTGAACCATTGTAAGAATTATTGAAATAATATATAATGTAACTAATCTACCAACTGACTTCATCTTTATTCAATTTCCCTTCAGCTGATACTTTTGTGATAACTACCCTATCAAGATCCATGTCGGATTCCATTTCCTCACCTTTTAGAATATTATCTTCTCTTATCAAAACGACACCATTTTTTGCATTTAACGTATTTGAGTTCTTGTCTATAACTATTAATGGAGCTTTCATTATTCCATTTTCACTTACTACCACAACATCACCAATTCCAGTTAATGTATTTTTTGTATCATCAACTTTGGCTTTATTGCATTCCAAAGTAGATTTTACAGAGCTGTCCTCATTGAAAAAAGTAACGAATACAGTATCAGCAAAAGTTTGTTTTGTTTTATAATATTTGTAATAATGGACTGCTGTTAATTCATAATCAATCACATCTTCAGTTGTAGAAATAATCTTGATCGAATCTGCTTGTTCATCTGGTATCTCACTAATTATTAGCCTGTTGGAAGCTTCATCTTTTCCAGTACAAGAAAACAGAAAAATGCTACTGAGACTTAAGATGATCAAGAAGTTTTTGCAAACTTTCTTCATATTTTCCCTGTTCTTTCAAGATGAGTTCTATAAATTCTCTAACTGCACCTTTCCCACCGCTGCGCTTTGTAACAAGATCTACCCTGCTTTTTATATCATCGAATGCATCTGCTGGAGTTGCTGAAATATTACATTTTTCCATAACCGGAAAATCATTCCAATCATCTCCTAAATATGCCACATTTTCCCAATCAAGATTTATTTCGTTCAGTAATTCAGTAGTTTTTTGCAATTTATTTCTAACACCCTGAAAGAGCATTTTTATTTGAAGATCATCACATCTTTGTTCAACAATTTTAGAACTTCTACCGGTTATGATCGCCAGCTTAATATCGCTAAATTGCAATAGTTTTATTCCTAATCCGTCTTTTGCGTCAAAATTCTTAGATTCCAATTTATTGTTATCATAGATTATTTTCCCATCACTAAGAACACCATCGTTATCTAAGATGATCAATTTGATTTTACTGTAGTCCATTTATTCCTCATTATCTTTTATTTTTATGCAAGCATCAAGTAGTTCCAGAAGCTTATCTAACGGCAGCATAGAACTTGCGTCACTCAATGCTTCTGCCGGATTTGGATGTGTTTCAATAAAAAGCCCATCAACCATACCGGTAGCCAGTGCTGCTTTTGCCATCATTTTTGCATATTGCGGAGTCCCGCCTGAAGTATTATTTTGGGAAGGTTTTTGCAGACTGTGTGTAACATCGTAAATTATCGGATAACCAAGCTGTTTCATAATTGCAAAACTGCGAAAATCTACCACTAAATTATGATAACCAAAACTTGTTCCACGCTCTGTTAAAAGGATATTTTTATTTTTTGCGGCAAATATCTTTTCTGCCGCATTTTTCATATCCTCGGGAGCCATGAATTGCCCTTTCTTAATATTAACTATTTTACCTGTTTTTGCTGCCGCAAAAATGAGATCAGATTGCCTCGATAAAAAAGCCGGTATTTGCAGAATATCTGCCACTTCTGCAGCTTTTTTAGCTTCACTTATTTCATGTATATCTGTTAAGATCGGGACATTAAACTTTCTCTTAATTTTTAATAGAATTTCAAGACCTTTTTTTATTCCGGGACCTGTTGGAGATTCGATCGAAGTTCTATTTGCTTTTTTGTATGATGATTTAAAAATTAACGGAATTCCTCTTTTACGAGTCAGTTCAACCAATTTCTTCGCAATTTGCATCATTAATTTTTCATCTTCAATCACACACGGACCAGCAATAAGAAAGAATTTATCACAACTGCGAAGTTCTTTATAAAGCTCCATTTTATCTCCAAAAAGTAGATCAATTATTAAAAGTTTAATCTACCAAATTTATTATTAATTATTTAACAATAAATGACAACTGAAAGTCACAAATTAATGTGTCCAGATTTTTTTTGCTTGCCTTATTTCTTAAGGTAAAATTTATCACTTTTATATATAAATTATGAGAAATATATTATTGGTAATTATCGTATTCGTTTTTGGCATTCTGAATGCT
The DNA here is from genome assembly GCA_030765625.1 of Candidatus Tenebribacter burtonii. Lineage (GTDB taxonomy): Bacteria > Cloacimonadota > Cloacimonadia > Cloacimonadales > TCS61 > Tenebribacter > Tenebribacter burtonii. Next base: position 34,347 of record JAVCCF010000076.1, on the reverse strand, counting down.
CTTGAATCAGAGTATCAAATAGCCAGACTGCATTATAAAGGTGGTGGTGATTGGTATAACGATCAAGATACAATCCCGAATATCGTAGTATATCTAAATAATACATTGCATACTGATTTCTCTAAAATTGAGGCAATTGTCAACCCTGATGATTCTAAACTTTTTGATTATCCATTTATTTTTATGACAGGACACGGTACAGTTAACTTTAATAATAAAGAAACTGAAAATATCAGAACTTATTTGGAACGAGGCGGGTTTCTTTATGTTGATGACGATTATGGTTTAGATAAATCTTTCCGGTCTGAAATCCAAAAAATATTTCCCGAAAAAGACCTGGTTGAATTGCCGGTTAGTCATAATATATTCCATTGCTATTTTAATTTTCCAAACGGACTTCCAAAAATCCATAAGCATAATGATGAAAGACCGCAAGCATTTGGAATTTTTGATGATAATGGACAATTGATGCTTCTCTATACTTATGAATCCAATATTTCTGATGGTTGGAGCAATGTTCATGATGATCCGGAAAATATAAAAGAACAAGCTTTTAGGTTCGGAGCAAACTTGTTTTATTATATTATGACGAATTGAGAAAAGGTAAAAGCTATGAATGTTTATATTGCTTCTGATTTTCATTTGAAATTTGAAGAAAATGCAGAAGATAAAGAACGTAGAAATAAAGTAATAAATTTTTTAGATAGTATAAAAGATGATGCTGATCTATTAATTTTAAATGGAGATATTTTTGATCTCTGGTTTGTATGGGAAAAATTCATCATTAAAGGATATTTTCCGTTACTAGTTAAACTGCATGAATTAAGGGAGCGTGGTGTAAGAATCTTATTTATAGCTGGTAATCATGATTTCTGGTTTAAGAATTTCCTTACTGACACAATAGGAATTGAAGTATTTAAAAATGATTTCTGTGAAACAATCGATGGAGTAAATATTTTTGTTTCTCATGGAGATAGATATACATCAAACGATCTTCGTTATCAAGTATTCCGCAGGATGATACGCAATAAATTTTTCATGTGGATATTTGGGAATCTGCACCCAGACATTGCTTTGAGCATTGGCAAGAAAATGAGCAGATCAAGCAGAAAGCAGCAGACAGCAGATGATACTTTGAATAAACGCGAAAAGGGACTCATCCAATTTGCAAAAAAGAAACTAAAAGAGACAGATCTGGTTATCCTCGGACATTCGCACATTCCTAAAATTGAAAGATATGACAACGGTATTTATGCAAATGCCGGAGATTGGATAAACAATGATTCATATCTAACAATGAAAAATGGAAAAATTAAATTACATAAATATAAAAAGGAGAGTGATTAAAATGAGAAAAAAGCTGTTTGTAGTAATTGCAATAATACTAATTGGAGTGTATACAATGAACAATTTAGAAGCAAATGAAAATGCAAATGTAAAAATGGTTACGAACATGGGAACAATTGAATTAGAACTTTATGCTGATAAAGCCCCTATAACTGTGGAAAACTTTTTAAAATATGCAAATGACGGATTCTTCGACGGAACAGTATTTCATAGAGTAATTAATAATTTTATGATCCAGGGTGGTGGATTTACAATTGAAGGAGTTCATAAAACAGATATTTATGATCCAATTCAAAACGAAGCTGATAATGGATTATCAAATGAGGTTGGAACAATTGCCATGGCAAGAACCAATAAACCGCATTCTGCAACTTCCCAGTTCTTTATCAATGTGAAAGATAATAAATTCCTTGATCATACTGATAAAAAAAGCGGTTGGGGTTATTGCGTTTTTGGAAAAGTGACAAAGGGAATGGATATTGTAGATACAATTAAAATTGTTCCTACTCAAGTAAATCCTAAAACAGGAATGCAAGATTGGCCGGTAGAAAATATTATAATCGAATCGGTTAAAATAGTTAAATAGTTTAGAAGTTTATAAGTTTTTACGTAGAAAAGTCTTCAGGATTCTTATTTTTCTTGAAGACTTTTTTATTATTCTTCGTTCAGTTTTATTAAATTATTTTATATTATATTTTTTAAATTTTTTATAATTTCTAAAAATGAATTTTAATGAAATGATTACAATTAAAACCAGTATTATTAATTTAAGTATTAATGGTACCGGAAATCCAATTTGTTGTCCTAATTTTAAAAAGTATTTATTTATTTCCTGATTACCTTGGATAATAACTAAAACCAATCCTAACATAATCAACACTACAATTACCTTGTCTGCTATAGGCAATAAGTACTTACTTTCATTTCGTGAACTCATTGTTCCTCCACTGTTTTACTCTAATTTACTGTTATGATTGGAAGGTAATTTTGATTTGTCACCATTCGCAAGGTCTTGCTTCGCTTGACCATTTGTTAGGCAAGGAGAGTTCCGGCATCGTTTTACTTCGTAAAGCCAATGCACTATTTCGAAGGTAACGCAATCTCTATTTCAGCACCATCATTTTGCGGATCTGAACCAGATCATCAGCCTGGAACCTGTAGAAATATACTCCACTGGTTACCATCTTACCACTTGCATCTTCTCCTTCCCAGTTATAGGTATGAATTCCTCTCTCAAGTTGCTGGTTTACAAGAGATGTAACCTTCTGCCCTTTTGTATTGTAGATATCCAAACTTACAGCTGCAGGTTTGCTTAAGTCAAAGCGGATGGTTGTACTTGGATTAAATGGATTAGGTGCATTCTGATAGATAGCTGTGACTGTTGGTAGCAGTTCTTCTTGTATTGATGAGATATCTTCTACGGTCACATTCCAAACAAAATTAAGAGCATTTCTACTATCTCTGGTTCCGAAATTATCTGTTACATCTAATGTCACTTCATACTCACCAGAAGAGTTGTAATCGGTGAAAAATGTGTAACCACTATTGGTTGACACTTCATCCTCATCTAATTTCCAGCTGTATGAAAGCTCTTCTCCATCTGGATCATAAGCTGTAATATAGAAATTGATGGAATCACCTTCGGAGATAGTTAATTCACCAGTATCAGGATAGATCTCTTCAACAACAATGCCCTGATCTGGATAATAGAATGCACCTATATCAGAAATAGTATTGTTAGGATCAAGAGGTGAGTTAGGATCACCAGTATCTATACAGGGGGAACCTTCAGTAAGATGATAATCATTATCGAACATTGGATCTTCTTCAAGATTACCTTCCTGCCAATAAATGTCTGCCATATCGTTGGAAATTATGGCAGCTTCTCCACCTTGAATGTCACTGTAACTTATAGTGATTGAGCTAAGATCTACTTCACGACTGAGGTCTTTGGGTTGGGATTGTTTATGCTTCTGCTTCATCTCATTCTCATAGGAATAGACCAGAATAAGTTCTTCTCTTCCAAAATCTATAATTGCAGGATTGGAACGAGGTGTGATTTGATCCTGATTGTAAACGGCTTGAACATAAAAGTTATAATTTCCTTTCCTCGGTGGAGTAAAATCATATTTTGTATCTTCGGTTTCATATAATAGTTGGTAATCTTTACCTTCATAACTCACATAGATAAGTGAACTACAATATTCCATGTAAAAACTCTCACCATTTTTATCATAACTACCTGTTGGCATGATCTCCCATTCCAAATGAATATTATCTTCATTGACCTTATTGGATAGTTTGGGAGTGGATTTACTGCAAAGCTTTGTGAAACGTCTTGGTGCTTCACATTGATAGGCAATTTCAATTATATCGGAATCTGTTGAGATCTTTTCATCATTATAGACTATATTTACATAGAAACGGTAAACACCATCGTTCTCTAACTCGAACTCATAATTATCTGATAGTGTGCTTTCCAATAGTTCAAATTGACTCTGACCAATACTCATGTATATATTGCAGTAGCTCTTCTTAAGTTTATCTTCTCTGTTGGCATTTACAACATTTAGATCCATTGAGTTCCAATTAAGAGTGAGTATATTGTCTTCTATGCGTGAAGTGAAAACGCTTGGCTTACTTTTGGGACACATTACGGTTTGGAAAGAGATACCTTCTTTGGGAGTGAGATCGATGAGATGTCCCATCTGAACTCCTTCTAATATAGTTTCACTCTCTGGTTTTATCTTTACTATCTCACCGCCTTTTTCTCTTTGGTAGCCGATAAGTTTTCTGGCACGTACTTTATTGCCATTAACAGAAGCATCAAAATATCTCCATACTTTAGCAAAAAAGTTGCTGTCTCTATTACCTGGTATTGTTAGCCAGTCTATATCATGATATTGATTTCTTGGCATACGAGAATGTTGTCTATGACCAAACTCCAAATCAACAATTGTAGGCTCATAAGGAATCGCGCAAGTAGTATCACAAAAAGAACTAGGATTGAAATAACCATTGTCAATAGTGGGCCCCATTGCCTGAAAAACCTCCTGTATATAAATATTTAAATTAACAGCCGCATTCTTAATTTTCACCCGACTGTCATGTATGGTATAATCTGCATTAGGAGTAATACTATTACTCCCTGAAAATGGAAGTGTTGGCTTCCAATAAATGCTCATAACACCTTCATGGCTATAATAATAATCACAATCAGCAAAAGTATTAACAATAATATAACTATCACCCAAAACAGGAACATAAAAATCATCAGTAAACTCATCCAACCAATTAACAGCATCAACAGCCAACTGAACCTCTGCAGCACTAGGATTATAATTATCATAATAAGGATAATCACAAATAACAATTGTTGGAGGCTCATAGTATCTAATAGTTTCACCATATAATCTAAAAGTTGTAGTAAAAGCCAACTCGTGTCTATCATCATTCAACTCAGGGTCGTATATTATGGGAACAAAGGTGAAGCCAAATTCGGTGTCACCATTGAGTTCATGCACACAGCCGCCAATATAGCGGTGGCTTTCATAATAGCCATCTTTAAATATATATACATTAGCGGAAGTATCAGCTATTGCATAAAAGGCTATAAACTCACTGCTGTCTGCATTCGTGAGGATGTTCCCAATATTAGTATCACTAAACACATTGCTTCCGTATACAATTTCATTGCTGTACAGCTCGGTTATATAGCCGTGCAATCCTTTGTATTCAGGCTGATATATCCAAACAGCAGTTTCTTCTAACGAAGTTGTACCATCAGAGACAGTGAGAGTAAGAATTAGTTCATTATATACATGATAAGCATAATCTAATTGCGGGAAGAAATCAGCTGTGAGCATAAAATATTCATCAATAGTAACTTCACAATCAATAGCAGAGAATGTGGCTGTTACATCAATTGTAAGATCTTCCAAAGGCGTACTTGTGGTTATATATTCGTTCAGATCAATTGTTATCATGTTACTATCTGCTTCGTTGGTTGTCATATTTTCCAGTGTTTGCAGTATAAGATAATCTTCATCTGAGAAATATACTTCCTGTGGTGTATTGCCAAAGAGAATACAGTTTACAACTTCTATTTGAGAATTTACTTCTGCATAAACAGCACCCCCAAATTGAGATGTATTCGCTGCTATTGTGCAGTTAAAAAGCTTTGGTGACGAAAGAGAACTGAATATAGCACCACCTTTATCAGAATCATTGTATTTAATGAGAAGATGATCTAGAGTTGGGCTTGAATTGTTAATGCAGGATATCCCACCGCCTTCAATTGCCGCACCATTTTGAATGGTAAAGCCGCATAATACTGCAGTAGTGTCCTCGCCGCTCTCAAAGGTAACAACTCTGTCTGTCTGGTTACCGTCAATTATCGTTTGGTCTATATAATTGGAATCTGCAGCTGTGATATACCATGAAGCTACTAGAATATTTTTACCGTTGAAATTGATACTTTCAGTATAAGTTCCGGGTGCTACCAGTACCGTGTCTGATTCTACTGCAACATTGATGCCAGCTTGGATGGTTGGTTGATCTGCAGGTACGTTTATAATGATAGCAGATAGGGTTAAAGATATAAAAAGTAAGAAAGTAATTAGATAACGTTTATACATTTTGTCCTCCTGATTGGAGATTTATTTTATGGTTACTATGTGAAGAATTAGAAGTTGTGTGTCAAGGATTTTGCTAAACCTGCGACTTTGCGGATGGACATCGTCCTCCGCAATGGTTGAAAGGTCAAAATAAACTGTTCTTAACTCCACTGTCGCTAAGCTTCCGCGAAGTCAAGTCCAGTTTAGTCAGCATTTCTTACAATTCTAAAGCCATTTTCTCCACCAGCAGAACCGTAAATTTGACAATTATCTCTTAGAGATACAGTTTTGTGAGAATAATAATAATTTCCTCTTATTACTTTATATTCTCCATTCTCTGGACCTATCGGATTTGTTTGATTTTCAGAAGTATATTCTCCATAATTATCCCAACAATATTCTTTAGAATTACCACTCATATCATAAATACCAAGTTGATTAGGTTCTTTTTGTCCGATTTCGTTTCCCCAACTATCCCATCCTACTTCTAAAAATTCATTACTTCCACTATATTTATAATTGTCAATAGAGTGAATACCTCCGCGAGCTGCAAATTCCCATTCAGCTTCAGTAGGTAGCCTAAATCCATTAGCAGAAAGATCAAGTATTACTTCATCGTAATTATTTGCTTGTTCTTCAAAAGTATAACAAGGATCTAATCCTTCAACCTCACTCAAATAATTGCAAAATCCACAAACTTCAAACCAAAAAGTCCAACCAGCAGGTACTATCGGTGAAGAGGATGTATCACTATAGTATCCTCTAAATAAATCATAAGAAAGATCAGTGATTTCGTATTCTCCAATATAAAAAGGAGACAAAGTTACTTCGTGAATGGGATATTCATCAGGGTTACCTGTAATATCCTCCCAAGTATTCCCCATTGTGAATATACCTCCTTCAACATAAATCATTTCAACTTTATTATACCCAACTACTTTGTTATAAGAAGTTTCTTCACCTTTATAACTGAAAAGTTTATAGAGATGATATCCTTCTAGATCAAGATTATCATCAACAAATTCATCTACGTTTTTATCAAGAGTTGCATAATCCTCCCAGTCACTCCAAGAAGTTTTTCTTTGAATTTTATAACCATCAATCCAACCTTGTATATTGGACCAAGTAATTCTCAAAGTTGAACTATCTAGTTTTGTTATTTCAATGCTATCGGGAATTGATAATGTTATATAATAATCAAGAATTGCATATTCGGAGTGCATAGTGTCATCATAATATGCATAAACTCTATATTGCATATATGTTTGATAAGGTACGTTGTTATCAGTAAAGGAAGTTGAATTTGCAGATAATCGTGCGATGTTTATCCATTCTGTATAATCTTCATCATCATCAATTCTTCTATCAATTCTAAGCTCCTTTTCCCAGTTACAATTATCTTCCCAAGACAGCTCTAAAACATTGATATCAGGATTTTGAATAGTAAAATTTGTTGGCATACTTGCTGTTGGATCTATTGTTTGTGGAGGTGAAGTAATACTATCTTCACAACAAGATGAAACAATGATTAACAAGATTCCTGCAAAAAGCAACATAGATATTTTTTTTAGCATTTTAACCCCTTGTTCTATATTTATTATTCACTTAATTATAATCACTAATGTTTTGGATATTTATGAGTATATACAACATTTTTTTAGAACGATGTCTTCTATGATTTCCTACCTCATCATTTAAAATGTCATTTTGACACCAAAAAGTAACTGTAATCCATCAGCAGTATAGTTGGTATACTTTTTATATTGCTGGTCAAATAGGTTCCTCGCTTCTGCCAGAATGGATAGTTTATCACTTAATCGATAACTTGCTGACATATCGGCTAAGAAAGCATTTTTCAGTTCTTCATCAATATCATCTACCCCACCTGAAAGAAGTTGCAGATCAATTGTAATATAATAATGATTTTTATTCATTTCAAGTTTCGTGGAAGTTACCAGTAGTGGTTCAAAATAAAGATCCTCATCCGATATTTTATATTCCATATTTTGAATTAAAGTAAAATCTCCATGTTTATAAGCTGCTTTCAATCCCACTTTGTGTATCAGGCAATCAATGTTTTCTTGTTTGTAAAAACCGTTTGAATCTGCCACATCATCATAATACAATAAATGATCTCTTTCTATGCTGGCATTGTGATATATTGAAATTGGCAAGACAAAATCACTTTCTAATATGATAAATGAATTCAGTATTTTTTTAGTTTGGGAATCACCCGGGAATAGGTCTTGAAGCAAGTTTTCATTAAATCCATCGGTACATGAAAGAGAAGAAATAGTTGGATTGTTTTCAAACCTGATTCTAAGATTATTATAAAGACTGATCTTAGAATTAAAATGAATTGATGGATAAACTTCATCTTCATCATAAGCACACCACAATCCAATTTCATCAAAGAACTTCAGTCCGGTAATTCCAGCATCAAAATAACCTGAAACTTTTTGTTTCAGCAAATTTACGCTTATGTTTCCATTATATATGTAATATTTGATCCCAATCTTTGAATTAACATCAAAATTTGTGGCCGTAGCTTGCAGTTGTTTAAATTCATTAAATGCACTTTTAAAATTGATATCAAATGAAATTTTATGAATTTGAGAAATAACAAGATCTTTTTTCACATACGAAACATAACCACCTGAAATTTTAGTTTCACTAAATTCCTTGTTAGAAAAATCGAGAATCATCTTATGTTCATTAATTTCAGGCTGCCATTGTAAACTGTAAATATCCTCTTTCCAATCTTTAGATCTCTGATGATGTAATAGATCTGCAGAAAAGTTCCAAATATTACTGAAAGATATTATACCCTGAATACCAGCAAAATTCTCCATTCCACCTTTTAACAGAAGTGCTGTGCTCTTTTGAACAGGATAAGTTACAGCAGGATCGATGATTATTGGAGAATAATAAGCACTATATTCAAACTTTTCTATTGTAGTAAGCAAACAATATTCATCGAGATTTTTGGCTGAGTTCAAAGTATCTTCCAGAGATTCAATTTCACCTTGAATTATTACATTACCAAGATCAAGTGGATCACTTTCAAAAGCTGATAGAATAAAAAAAGGAATACTGAGTAGGATAATAATTAATTTCTTCATTATTAATTCTCCTCTTTCAGTAGATTCTCTAGTTTATTTTTCATTTCCACCGATATATCATTTTTTATCACTTCAAAGAGCTTTGCAGCTTCATCATAGTTGTTTACTTTTATGTAAGAAATGCACACAAGTGCTTCTGCTTTATTGCGAATTTCTTCAAACTCAGGATAAAGATACCGCAGACGCAAAAGCTCAGGAATAGCAGCTTGGTTATCTCCATTCTTGATCAATAAAAGTCCTTTTAGAAATTGAGATCTAGCTTTTACTATTTTGTGTTTACTTTTGCTCAAAATCTTTATTCGAGAATCAAGTTCTGCAAACTCATTGAGATTCATTTTCCACTCAACTTCTAATAATTGTGCAAGTTCTCTATCTTTACCTGTTGCGAACTCCATGAATTTATTGTAATCATTATCAAAAAACTCGTTATCTTGTTCCAACTCAAGTTCAAGCAATTCCAGCCAAATATCTTCACGTCTAGTAAGCGTTGAAGCTTTTCTCAATTTGTCAATTGCATCAATATTATTATCCATTTTTATTAGTAATTTTGCCCAATGCCTTAGAACACTTGGGTCTTGTTTATTAGAATATAATTTTTCATAAGTTGCTTCAGAATTCTGAAAATCATTGATATTCTCATAACAAAGTGCTTTCATTAATTTAATCTCTAAAATATTCTTATGTTCAGGTTCAAGGATCTCAAGTTCCTTACTTGTATTAATAGCTTCTTGCCAATTCCCTTGTTTATAAAGATAATAGATCTTCCTATCCAGTAACTCTACCCGGATCCTTTTGTCGGAACAATTTGCCAAAATTTCATTTACGTGTTCAGTAAAATCAATTGTCTCGGATTGTTCAGATGCCCAGCGCAGACCATTAATGGAATTATTTATAATTTTATCTTCAACACCTGGTTGAATTAGAATGGAATAGTGTCTTACAGCATTATTAAAATCTCCCAAATTGTAGTATGAATCTGCTATGCCTAGAATTGCTGAATAATAATCAGGAGCAGATTGGAAATTCAAAGTATACTGTTTAAAATATTTTATAGCATTTAGATAGTCCTCTGCGCTGAAAGCAGAAGTTGCTGCTTTAATAATATACTTTTCTGGTGAAGATACTGTTCCTGAAAGCCTGCTGTACAGCCGTGATGCTTCTTCATATCTTTTGAGTTGATATAGTGTCCAAGCTTTTCTGGAGAGAACAGCCTCTTCATGGATAGAATTATCAGCATTATCTGAAGCGATTGAATAAGCATTCAGAGCTTTGACATAGTCACTTTCAGCAAACTCTATATTTCCCTGTAATAAGAACTTATCAAATAAGTACTTCTTATCTGACGGAATATTTTCGAGAGATTCTCTAGCTTTTATATAATTCTTCTGAGAATATTGTATACTCCCGATTCTTTCCCATGTGAATCCAATATCACAAACACCTTCCAGTGCATTTTGATAATATTGCAGTGCTCTAGAATAATCACCTTTTTTAAAATAGATGTCACCTAGATAATAGTTACTCATCCCTACTTTTTCAGAATTTTGAAATTGATTCCTGACTCTATTGAAATTTGTTTCAGCTGTCTCAAATTCTCCTTCCTGAAAATTAATCAGACCTATTTTAAAATTAGCTTCATCATTAAATTTACCATTGGGAAAAAATAAAAGATAAAGCTCATATTCATTAAGTGCTTCTGATTTTTTATTTATCAGAAAATTTGATTCTGCAATAAGATAGTATGTTTTTGCTTTGATAGATTCATAAACTTCACTTACAGTAGTATTTCCTGTGTTTCTGACAATAGTAAAAAATGATAAAGCACTACTGAAATCACTATTCACGAAACAGTTGTAGCCAAGTTGATAATAAGCAACTGGAATTAATTCATGATCAGGGTAATCTTCAATAAATCTTTTTAATATTTCTATATCATTATCTATTTTTGCAAGATAGAAAATACTATTTGAACTTATTTGTATATCAGCAGAACTAATTAAATCATTCAGAATATTTTTCGCTTTGTTTTCGTTTTGCAATTCATAATAACATAAAGCAGAATAGTATCGAGCTTTCTCCGAATTCAGCTTTTTCAATTTATCTAATGCTTCATCAAATCTTTCAACTTCATAGAAAGCAGTTCCAATAATTAAATTATAATTATTATAATATTGGGAAGTTGAAGGAATTACATCTAAGCCAACAGCAAATATTTTATCTGATCTTTCATGAGAAAGATTGTAATTGTAATATAATAGAATAGCTCTGAATTTATTTTCAGAATCAGGTTTTTGCATAATGTCATGTGCAACATCATCAATATCTGAAATATTATTCTGAGCAATTCTCAGTTCTAACATAGCAGATAATATTATTGTATCCTGATTTAAAGAAAGAGCCTTTTCTAAGTTTAATAATGCACTATCAAAATCAGTTTCAATAAAATCTATCTTACCAAGATAGTAATATGCTTTCCATGCTAATAGATTATCAGAATAATCATTCACAAATTTCCTGAAAACAATTCTCGCTTTCTTATATTGATTCAGAAAAAAACTACTCTGCCCCAGCCCTAATGCTACTTCTGCACGAATTGCCGGATGTGTTGAAGTGACGTATAATTCACTGAAATAATTTTCAGCATTTTTATAATCTTCTTCTGCCAGATAAATATTTCCAAGAAGAAATTTGATGTCTGCCTCTACCTCACTTTGCGGATAATTTGTGAGGAATTTTATGAGTTCTGTTTTTGCTAACTCAAAGTTTTTATCTCTATAGAGTCCAACTGAGAACTGTAAGTCTTCTTTTTGGTTTGCAATCAACATAATTGTTAAAACCAGAATTAAGTTTATGATAATAATTTTTTTCATTCATACCTCAAAATAGTTATTTCTTCAATATATCTTCTATTACATTTTTCATTTCGAAAATGTTCTTCTGTTCTACACATTTTAATGATCCACAGTCAAAGTTCGATCCCAAAAAAATCTGATCTATATCAAGATAAGCAAATAATCCTGCTATTCCTGGTTTATCAGTTATAAATAAATCACTCACTTTTGCAAGATTATGCAGTTCCAGTAAATTTGCAACTTCAATTTCTTCAATATTAATAAAATCTTTATAATGGATTTTCTTACCTGTAAAATAAATGTTAGCTGAAAATTCATTTTTAACAGTTTGAACAATTTTTTCAATCTTTTTGGAAGAAAACTGACTACTGAAATCCAGAATAAAATTTTTAAATCTGTTTTTAATGAACAGATCTTCCATCCCTAATAACTCAGATTTTGAAAATTCAATATTAAATTGATAACTCTCCCATGGAAAACCAAAAAAATCTGCAAATTTCTTTAAAAGAGATAACGAGTCTTTTGGAATTGGAATAAACTGTAGGTTTGCAGGATTAGTTATATTCAATATCGATGAATTCTTGCAGTGATCGAGAATTTTACGATTTTTTTTCAATAAGCTAAAGTTAAAGATAACAGAATTATTGAATGATTTAATTTCATCATCAACATTATAATATTTTACTATTTTATTTTGATAAATCTTATTAAAAAAGGCAAATTCATAATTAGGAAGTATCATTATTATTTGTTGGAAATGATTTTTCCAGCCTAAGACGCGCGATAATATCAAAAATGTTTTATATGAATCTTCTGGGCAAAATATAACTATCTTTTCTCCTGATGTTACGTTATCTGTAAAGTTATGTGGTTCCCATGATAATTTGCGATTAAATATTTTCTTAAGTAATTTCATTTTTTTCCTATTAATTAAAAGGAATTATTACAAAAACTGTAGTACCTTCATTTTCCTTACTATTGATCCAGATTTTGCCTCTATGCAGATTTGCAATTAGCCTTGCTGTGGAAAGACCAAGACCCAATCCGCTAGAATGGAATTCAGTATCACCAGAACTGTGTGAAATGATGTCGGTTAATTCATAAAATTTTTGGAAGATCTTTTCATGCTCTATGTCAGGAATTCCTATTCCATTATCATTAATGTATAATACTAAACTCTCCTTTCCATCGATCTCTTCCTGCTGGAATGCAGAATGGCGTGCTCCGATAGTTATTGTTCCAAAATCTTTCGTGAAGCGAATTGCATTATGTACAATATTGAACATCATTAAGTAGAAGGCATTCCAATTAATATCTACTTTTCGAAGTGCGGTTTTTACCTCAAGTCGAAAGATCATGTTCCTTTTTTCTGATATGCGTTCACCTTCGTTCTTCAATTCCGTGAGAAGATCGAGAATATTAGTTTTCTCTTTATGAATCTTTTTCAACATTTGATATCTATTAAAATTGATAATATCATTAATTGTATTATCTAATTTATGTGAACTGTTAGATAAAGCTTTTACAATTTCTTTCTCTTTTGCCTGTAGTTTAACCTTACTTAGAAGTTGTGTATATCCTTGAATTGCAACAAGAGGAGTCTTAAGTTCATGAGAGACAATATTAATGAAGTCTTTTTTAAGATCATCAAGTGAGCTTATTTCTTTATTGGTTTGGGTTAGCACTTCATATTGCTGTGCATTTTTTATAGCTGTGGATATCTGAGTCAGCATTAATTTCATGAAATCAGGATTTATCTGCATTTCGCTTTTCTCACTGCTGAGATTATCCAAATATAGAAAACCATAAATATTCCCATCAACGATCAGTGGAGCACAATAGATAGATAGAACTTCATTATTAAGCTCAGCATAATTACTAAATATATTATCTTCTTTTGCATTTACAATATGAATTGGTTGTTTTATCCTTTGAACTTCACTTATGATACTTTTGCTAATATATAGATAGTTAGTTAATATTTGCTTAGAGTCGTCCATCGCTACTTTATAAGTATAATTTTCATATTGATCCTTTTTAATTAAAAACCCACGTGTGCATCCTGTAAAATCCATTGTAAATGATACAATTTCCTGCTCTAATTTATCTAAATTAAGAATTGCAAAGAATTTTCGAGTAATATCAATTAATTTTGACATTGATTCCATATCTTTATTCAAAGTAATAAATTCGTCAATACGAGTAAGAACAAATGTTAAGTGTAGTCTCAGATTCTTAACAATCTCTATTTCTTTTTTCTGATAAATAAATTCGCCTTTATCCGCAAGTACTAAACATCCAACTTCAGCAGTTTTAATTTTCAAGGGAACAAAAAGAATATGAGATTTATTGATCTTTCTGGATATCAATTTATTTACAGCTAAACATTCCTGAATAAATTTAAACAACTTATCTGAATACAAATATTCAGTTTCAACATTGAGTTTTAAAAAAGTTTTTTTGCGTTTCTCTATTTCATCTTTTAGTATTATCGCATAATAATGTGGAGCAAGTAATTTTGTTATTGTCTTATCAATAAAAAATTTCATTCTGTGTGTATCTCTTAATTTTAGAATATCATACAGTTCTTCCTGCCATTTCTCTGTTGATTCAGTAAATCGTGGTTCTATCTTAATAGTTTTAAATCCAGTAAAATCGGTTAAGAAGAATTTTGTTTTCCTAAAATACAGTTCTTTGTCATGTCCATGAAGACTTTTTGTATTTGTCATAATTGATTGTTTATACCTATCAAAGAACATTTTTGCTTTCCGTCTCATGTTTAAATATGTATATATCTGAACTATTAACCCATAAACTTCAGTTTCCAATAAGTAAAGATTATTCCTCTGTACATATCCTATCAAATTAAAAAGATTGCGTAATAGAACTCTCAAATTCATATTCCCATCGAGAAGATGAATTTTTATTTTCATGATCTCCAGAACAGTTTCCCAGTATTTGAAATTATTTTTTTCACAAAGTTCTTCAGCTATTTGGCATGTTGATATTGCCTTGTTTGCTTCTTCAAGACCAGTATAACATTCAGAAAGACGTATACTATTTATTGTCTGAGCATAATCACTTTTGTTTTGTTTGGAATATGAAAATGCTTTATCTATTATTTTAAGTCCTGCAGCATAATTTGTTTTAATTATTTTCAGAAAGCCAAGCATTTGAAAATAGAATTCGTGTTCATGACTTTCCAAAAACATCTCTTCGTATTTTTTCAGCATTTGTTCTATCATCTCATAATCACCAATTTCATAAAGATAATAGAAAAAAGTTTTTGTTAAAGGTGTAATTTGGTTAATTTCTCCCTTTATCAGGCTTGGGACATGCTCTTTTATAAATATGTAATAGTAGTTAAAATTGTTTATCTTACTTTTGGCAATTGCCAGATTATTAATAATAGATTTATAAAACGGTTTCGTTTCCAATTTTTTGGAAGCAATATATGCTTTCTCCAAGAAATTTTCTGCAATTGCAAAATTCCCAAGTTTAATATGAGTTTCACCCTGATTGAGAAGAACAAGCACTCCATAGCGTTTTGAGTTGATCTGTTCAGAGATAACTTCTGCTTTTTTAAAATACTCAAACGCTTTATTTGTATCACCTTTTGTTAAAGCAACATCTCCAATATTGTTATAAACTGCCACAAGTTGACGCTTATAATTAACACGTTCCCAAATCTTTTTGGCAACTTTAAAATTCCTGTCGGCTTCATCTAATAATTTTTTATTCCTATATAGAACTCCCAGAGCATTATGAAGCCTTCCCAACTTGATAAAATAGTTTGGATTATTCTGAGTTTTAATGTTTTGCAAATGATCTTCAATAATGTTTATACCTTCATTTAAACTACCACTAAAACCATAATAAAGTCCTTTATGAGTTATAAAGCAAATTTCCTGTTCCCCAGAAAGTGTGTATCCATCCAGTTCTTTAATATATTCACCCATCTCATCAATTCTATTCATAGAAAGCATAGTTCTACACAAATTGATAAGGATTTCTACTCTCAAACTACCTGAAATTTTACTTTCTAATGCTTTTTCAAATCTTCTTTTGCAATGAGATAATTTTTCCATTACAAAGTAGAACATACCAATTATCATATGCTTCTCAGGGATATCTGGCATGTGTATTACTTTAAGTTTAAGATTTTCAGAAATTTGTTTATCTGAAACCCATTCTGATTTTTCCATTAAGAGTTTAAGATCCATGTGCAGATCAAATTCTTTAATTCTCAATTCTTGTGATAAATCTAGTATTACTACTTTTGCAATTTGCTCAAAAGCAACTTCATGCTGCCCTAGTCTTGTAAAAAAATCTACAGAGAGCAATAAGTATTTATGAACTGCTTCATAATTATTAACAAATTCAGCATGTTTAATAATACCATCTAAAACTGGCAAAATTGAAATTTGCTGATCCTTGAAATATTTCAGAACTTTATTTGAAATCAACTTTTTTTTATTCTCCGGAAACTCCTTTATAAAATGTTCTTGTGCTTCTCTGAAAGTGAAATAATAATTTTCATCCACTTTTTTAAGTAACTCATTGTTAATCCCATCTGAAAGAAGAAAAAATAAGGTTTTATCATCTATTCCTAATATTGATTTTATTAGTGAATTTGAAAGAGGAGTTTCAATATATGCTAATTTTTTCAGGTATTGATAACTTGATTTTGATAGATGTTCAATTCTAAGTTCGATAGCATCTAAAATATCTTTAGGTAACTCATATTTATCCAGATCATATTCAAAATTGAACTTATTGGAATTCCAGATCAATCTTTTATTAATTAGATCAATAAGAATCTGTTCAATAAACATTGGATTACCATTTGAACGTAACCATATTTTTTTAACAAAACTTGCTTGTGGAGTTTTCAATAATAACCTATATATATATAATTCAGTTTGTACATAAGTAAGAGCATTAATAGTTATTTGAACCGGATGCACCAATCCAGTTAATTTACGTGGATCATTAATACTTAGAATTATAAGTATCGAACGTCTTGTTACTTCTTTGGAAATATAGTTTAAGAAATTGAATACATCTTTAGTCAAAAATTCTGCCTGGCGAATTATATAGATAAGCGGTTTCTCTTCAGAAAGATGATAAATAAAACTTGATGTTGTTTTGAAATCCAGTTCAAGATCTTTTCTTGTAAGCTTTTGTTCCTGCTGTGATCTCTCAGAATCAAATAAGTATCCACTTAATGTAAGTGATATTTTTTTTAAATCAGAAGCTAACTTTTTATTAGTTTTTGCAGCTCGATAAAATTCTTTTATCAGAGCAAAGAAAGGATCTTGATTGGAAGAACTGCAAGTGTAATCAAATATGTTATATTTATCTGTTAATAAGTGGTACCGGAAAAGTGTCAGTACATTATTTTTTCCTGACCCCTTACCAGCAGATAATGAGATAATCTTTCCATTGTCCTTACTAATGATCGGTATATAATCGAGCAATCTATGTGAGTAATCTTCACGAACAATATAATCACTGAATTTAATATTGTTAACGATCGATTGCTTTCTTGAAAAAAGGTATTTTTTAGGTTGGATTTGATTTATCTGATGAATAATACTTTCTGCATCGTCAAATCTGTCTTTTGGATCTTTTTCTAATAATTTTAAAATTATCTTCTCCAGGTCGTCCGGTATATCAGGATTTAATTCTGTTGGGAATTTAGGAAATAAATTAAATTCATCACCAGCAAGAATAGCTGTAAGCTGTTCAATTGTATATGGCAAAGTTCCTGTTGTAATCTGATATAACATAACACCAAGTGAATAAAAATCACTCTGCGTGACAGCTTCGTTTTTAGTAAACACTTCAGGTGCTAAATATGGAAGAACATTACCAATTCCCTGATTAGTTCTCTTAATATCTATCTTAGTAAAGCCATAATCCATTAATTTCAATACAGGTTTATTATTCTTAATCTTATATACTACATTATTGGGTTTAAGGTTTTTGTGAATAATCTTCTGACTATGCAAAGCACTTAAGGCATAACAAATCTGTACTATTATGTCGTAAAATAATTCTTCGTTGGATTTACGGTACTTGAAATTTGAAAGTGTTTTGCCTTCATAGTATTCACATATATAATAGACATGATTCTCAAAACCACCAAAATCGTTCACCTGTATTAGGTTTGGGTGATGTAATTTAGTAATGTGGTGCATGTTCTCAGCAGACAATTTTTCATAAAGACTATTCGCCTCAAGCATCTGGAATAATTTAAGAGCATATTTCTTCTGTGTCCTTACATCAATCACTTTATACACAGTTGCCCAAACACCAGCACCTAATTTCTTTTCTACTTTATACCTTGAGTCAATTATCATTATTCACCTCTTTCCTGTTTTCCTTTATTAATTAGTCTATATTCGTTGTCAAGAAAGTGATAATGTAAATTTCATTTAGTTATTATTTATATATTTTACAATAACTTATTTTTTGCATTAAAAAAAGGCGATGCATATGCATCGCCTAATAATTATTAATTAATGATCATTTCATTTTAGCAGCTATTTTAGAAATTATTATCTGGAATTCCTTTGCAGAAGTCTGATTCTCATTATTCTTGAGATAAGCTTCTCCTGTATCTCCCGATTTTACTATATTAACATCAATTGGAATACTTCCTAAAATATCAATATTAAAATCGCTTGCAGCTTTTTTTACACCATTACCTGCAAAAATATCAGTTTTCTCACCACAATGAGGACAAACAAATGTACTCATATTCTCGATAATTCCTAAAATTGGAACATTCATTTTCTGAGAAAATTTGATAGTTTTTCTGGCATCTAATAAAGCAATGTCTTGTGATGTTGAAACTATAAGTGAACCATCAACTTTTTTTAATGTTTGAATTACACTCAAAGGTTCATCTCCGGTTCCGGGAGGAGAATCTACAATAAGGTAATCAAGTTCTGGCCATTGAATATCCTGCATGAATTGCTTAATTACACCTATTTTTAGAGGTCCACGCCAGATGATCGGATCATCTGGATTCTCTACTAAAGTTGCAATAGTCAGCGCATAAAGATTATCCGTAACTTTTATAGGTTCAGGAAATTCGCTCTTACCCGTCATTTTGAGTTTTTTTCCTTCTATTCCCAACATTTTTGCTATAGACGGACCATGAATATCTACATCAAGTACACCCACCTTATTACCTTGTGAAGCTAATCCGTAAGCCACATTTACAGCAACAGTACTTTTACCAACTCCACCTTTACCACTTATTACGATCAGCTTACGTTTGATTCTATCTAAATTTGCATCTATGCGAATTTCTTCTTTTGTCTTTTCCGGCTTTTTGAAATCAACAGGTTCCATTTTTCCTCCACATCTTTCCGATGTTTTTATTATCTTTTATTAATTTAAATTTAACTAATCTTTTACTAATGACAAATAAAAATATTAGTAATTGTTGTCTATGAAATTGTAAAATTCATAATTTTAGAACATTATCGCAAAAATAAGAAAATCATTGACTAATTGAACAGTTCTGAAATAGAAAAAGCAAATTGATATGGAAAAGGAGAAATGATGAAAGCTGTTATTTTAGCTGCGGGTATGGGAAAAAGATTACAGAAGTTTTCGGGAGGTCTTCCGAAGAGTATGATCAAGATCGGAGAAAGCTCAATAATTCACCATCAGCTTGAAAGTTGCATAAATGTTGGCATTAACAAGTTTGTAATCGTATTGGGATTTAAAATGAACCAACTCAAAGCTCATATTTTAGAAAAAATAAAAAGTGATCAAGTTATATTTATCGAAAATCCTATTTACCATATTACAAATACTCTTCATTCTTTATGGCTTGCAAAAGATTATCTGGATGACGATTTTATTTATTTCAATGCAGATGTTTTTTTTCAAAGTGATCTGCTTAAAAAAATATCCGAAGAATCGCAATATTCTCAGTTACTTTTAGAAACAAAATCTTGTGCTGAAGAAGAAGTTAAAATGATAATTGATAATGATATGCGCATTCTGCAGATCAGTAAACAACTTCCTATTCCAAAATGTGCAGGTGAATTCATTGGTATCGGAAAATTTAATAAAGATATTTTAGAACGCTTTGTGCATTATCTCCAATTTGGTGTTGATAATGGACAATCGAATAATTATTTTGAATATGCGGTTGATCTGCTTGTAAAAGACAAGATATTAAAAGCAATTCCTACAGATGGTATCCTTTGTATAGAAATTGATTTTCCAGAAGATCTGGCAAGAGCAAAGGATATGTTCTCTCTTTAGTCTAATGAAAAAACTTTTATTCGTTGGAATTAATGCACGGTACACACATTCAAATCTTGCATTAAGATATCTCAGGAATTTTGTAGCTGAACTTGAATACAAAAGTAAAATATTAGAATTTTCTATTAATCAGGATTTCTTAGAAATATTGGAACAAATTGAACATACACAATCTGATATTTTAGCATTCTCCGTATATATCTGGAATACTGAGATTACCTATCTATTATTATCTGAAATCAAGAAAATTCTGCCTGAAATAAAGATCATTCTGGGTGGTCCGGAAGTTAGTTATAATCCGGAAGATTGGCTAAGTAAATTTCCTGAAATTGATTTCATAGTTTGCGGTGCCGGAGAAGCAGGATTAAAATATCTTTTAGAAAATAATCTAAATACTCAAAATGAAATCCTCAGGATGAGGAATCCACATTTTTCTGAGATTCCATTTCCATATTTACAATCTGATTTCCCAGAAATAAATGATAAATATCTCTATTATGAATCAAGCAGAGGATGTTCTTTTAAATGCAGTTATTGCCTATCTTCACGCATAGATCAAGCACTGCAATTTCGTGATCTTGAAAGTGTGAAAAAAGAATTGAAATTCCTTATTGAACAAAAACCCAGAATCATAAAATTTGTTGATCGAACATTCAATGCAAAAAAGGAACATTCCCGTAAGATCTGGAAATTCTTAATTGAACTTGATCCTCATATCACATTCCATTTTGAGATTCATCCTGAACTACTTGAGGATGAAGACCTGCAAATCCTTAAAACATGTCCAAAAGGATTATTCCAATTTGAGATCGGAATTCAGTCTACTAATTACGAAACATTAAATGCAATTCACCGTGTAAATAATTGGGAAAAAACAACTTATATTGTATATCAACTAATGTCTTTTGGGAATATTCACATTCATGTCGATCTTATTGCAGGTTTACCTTTTGAAGATATGTCAGGATTTGAAAGATCATTTAACGATATATTCAATCTGAATACAGATCATTTTCAACTGGGATTTCTGAAAATTCTACCAGGAACAGAAATGTCTGAGAATGCAAAAAAATTTGGGATCACATCAACTAAGATAAGCCCTTATATTATTCTAAAAAATAACTGGCTGTCTTTTAATGAAATTAATAAAATTCACAAAATTGAAGATTTATTGGAAATATTCTCAAATTCAAATAAATTCAAAATAACTCTTAAGTATTTAATCCCAGAATTTAAATCTCCATTTATTTTTTTTAATGAGCTTCTATATTTTCTGAAAGCTAATAATTTCGATTTGCATACAAAAAACTGGCAGAAGAATGGTGTAGAGTTAAAGCAATTTGCAAATAAAAAGTTCCCTGATCAGACTGATTTTTTCTTTGATTGTTTGAGATGGGATTGGTGCTTACAGGCAAAGTCACATTATTATCCTGAATTTCTGAAATCGGAATTGAACGTTAAAGCAAAACAAATTGGAAAAGAATTATTAAATTCTCAAAAAATAATTGGTAAAATGAAATTAAAAAATATCGAGTTTACAATTTCCGACTTGAAAAGAGCAATCTATTTTATGGCAGCTTCAGATGAATTTAAACAGAAGAATCTACCAGTATCTGAGATTGCTATATTTATAACAGGTGAGCCTATTCAAAGCTATATTTTGCAAGAAAATTTATCACGTTAGTTCTATTAGAAATAATCTTAAAGAGAAAAAACTATTAATAGCCCTGTTTCGTATAAGTTATATTCTTTATCAACTTCAACATTTGTGAATGGAGAATTTGTATTCCTGAACTTATATTTGTAAAAATACTTTAGTGAAAAATCATTAGTAATTTTGTATTTTGCATCAGAATCAAAGGTTACAATTTTATCTTCTCTTCCATAATGATATTCATCAAGTTGATTTTCCGCTTGGAAAAATATATCCTCATATTTTGCCCCAAGAGTAAAATTAACAGGTTTTGAAAAAACCGAAATTAATGCTGGGAAATTTATTGTGAGATCAAATATGTCAGTTATATAAGATCCATTCTTTATTATAGTTACTAACTCTGGACAACTAAAAGCATCCCCTGCTTTTGCATTTGATATTTTAAATATGTAACCTGCGTTTATGTTTATCCAATCTTTTGGAATTATTTTTATTTCAATGCCGTTTTCAAAATTTTCTGCATCATACTCTGTGAAATATTCGTTATAAAAAAGTTGTGAAAAACCAAATTTGTAATTGAATTGAAATTTTGAATTTAAGGAATAATTTACTTTCCATATATAATTATTCTTGCTGTAGGTAAAATCACGGAATATGTTTTCATCATCTAATACACTATCGTATCTATTAACGTATATTCCCGGATGATAATAGTAATAAATTCCAAAATTCAATTTTTTACTAAGATATTGTTTTAAGGCAAACTCCATATAATAATTATCTTCAAAACCGTTTTTTAAGAACTTATCATATTTTACAGTAATTCTATTTATTTGTGTATGTCCAGCCATCAATCTGTGCTTCAAATTCAATACTACTTTTGCTGAAGTGATCATATCATCAGAAGTTTCAAGAGAAAATTTATTAGGTTCAATTCCACTTTCAAATCTATCCAGATCACTTTGTGAGAGGTTGAGGATATTACTATTATATTTAGTTTCTACCGTGATATCAGAATAGAATGTAAAATTCTGTGCTGTAAGGGAAATTGCATAGATGATAACAAATAGTATTAAATAATTCTTCATTGTCTACCTATATCAACTGAAGCTTTATTAATAAAAAATCTAAAAATCAGATCTTTGTTTTTATCTTTATTTTCTATGGAGATGTGATGAATTCCCACAGGTAATTTAATGATGTTCACATCACCGGTGGAAGGAATTATATCGGGTTCATTCTTGATCCAGTTCCTTTTTGATTTATAAGCTTCCTCTGTAAATTCTGCAAAATAATCTCTATTATCAAATACCCTGAAGCGATAACCTGAATTATTAATATAATTAGTGTTGAATAACATTCTGCTGATAATTTTTAGAACTATTGGGCCTTCAAGAGTTAGTTGGATTTTACCTGATTTAGGTACATAATATGTATATTCTTTTTCATCAAGAACCAACGTTTTTACATCTCCATAGAAAATTGGCGAATAACGAATATAATCAATCTCCCTATTGGAAGTAACAATATTATTTCCGGAAATCTTAAAAACCAGATCATTATTCGAAATATTAGTTATTGAAAAATTTACTTTCCCTTCATAAATTTTTGTTACATATTTATTATAACTGGAAATATTTTCCCCGTTCACACCTCTGCTTGAATCACTTAACTTGGCAGATTTATTTAAGATCAATTCTTCATTCCCAATTCTAACCTTATATTGATAATCAATTGATGTTCCATTAATAATAATTGCTCGTGAAAAGACACTCAGTGAATCAATATTAATAAGTACACAGGAAGTACTCTCAGCAGGTTTTAAAAGAAAATAATTGTATATCTTACTGTTTCTTCTGTTATATATGAGAAACTCATCGGGATTTGAATTATATTGAATGTCGGAAGCCATTAAGCAGAGTGTGATTCCAAATAATGCAAATGATAGAAAAATCTTATTAATTCTAAACATTAATCTCATCATCCTTTATTCTTAATTCTTTATGATCAAAAAAGATAACAATTAATATTAAAATAAACAATATTGCAAAAGAAATGGCTGCAACTGTCAAATTGTACTTTTCATCTAAGAACATACTTCCGTTTCCAGGTTCAGGGAGAGGATCAGGAGCAAGTGGAAGTTTATTCTCTTCTGCAAGTTTGGTGATGTCTAACAAATGAATAACAGGAATTCCTTCATCTGCATAAAGCAACATAGTGCCTTTAAGAGGTACATTGGTTAATGTTAGATACCGATGTAAACCAGGGTCAATTAATCTTCCGTTTACAGTAGCCCCTATACTAGAAAGCCCACCTCCAATATTTATATAAAGTGCAATATTATTTTTACTGAAAGCTTCATAAATTTTCATTTTTCGTAGTATATTCTGCTCCAGCGTTTCTGTATGAACTAATTGAATGTTATGCTTATTAATATTTTCTATGATCAATTCACGTCCGATTTTACTCAATCCCCTTCCAAGATCACGTCCACCCCCAATAGAAGATGCTATACTTTTATATTCAAATATATTTTTTTGGATAAAAAAATCTTCCATATCAAGCCAGGTAAATTCAGGATCTGTTGCTCCAAACATTGAAGCCCCGACCGATGATATGATAATGGGATCCAATTCCAAAACTTGTGCAGCGCTTAAAACGGCAATATTCAATGCTGGAAAAGAACCTGTATAGCTAATTGCGATCTTATCACCCTTTTTTAAATTTGCTTCTTTGAACATCTCTACAATAATTGCTGCAAAATTTGGATTCAAACTTGTTAATTTGGAAGTTAGATCACCACGATCTGTAACAATTGGAGATTGTTTATCACCGATCATTGCAGTCATGTTTGGATCGTTCACTTCATCAATATAAATACCTTCTGAATTTCGATATTCCTTTATAGCCAATTCAGCTCTTTGCATCAATTTTGCTGCTGCTAACTTCTCTTCATAATATTTATCACTAATAAAAACTCGTGAATTTTCTACCCATATAAATAATATTATTGCAACAAGCATCAATAAAATCAAACTTAATTTTGATTTTGCACTTGGAATAAACATAATTCTCCTTATCCTATGATTTCTCCACCAAATATCAATACTAATAAAAACCGTACTATCACGGCTGCTACAACCATGACAGAAAGTGTTTTAATAATGCCTTGTTTTTCCATTGCATTAGCAATAAGTCCAGGGATAATAAATCCAATTACATTTACAGAATAGCTAGACGACAGATTGGCAAAAATACCATAATATCTAGCCATCCAACCAATGATGAATCCAAGAAGAACGGTTATTACCATTCGTCTTCTACCGTAAATAAACATGAACTTTCCAATAAATTTAACTATGATAAATACGATAATACTAATTGATAATGTTGCTAAGATTGTGATAGGCTGATGTAAATGCATTGCAACATAACCGGAAACCACAATTCCACCTGCTGCTGCTCCAAATGTCTCCAAAAAGAACAAACTTATCAATACTCCTAAACCAATTGCAACTTCAAACATTTTTATTCCTTTTTTTATAATAATCTACTATGAGACCGCCATTACCACCAATATTACCAATACCAAGCATAAGTATCTCTTTCGCTGGTAATTTTACCGCACAATTTGTCAACTTAAGCCCTGTTATCCAACTGCAATTAGTAATTTTACTCTTATCTAATTTGTTGTACATAGCATACGAATATATTGTATTTGTTTGTTCACCGATCAAATAAAGGTGATCATACTCTACGTTTTTAAGCATTTGGACTAGCTGTTTGGAACGATATATCCTATCCGCTCTGGTACTTAACACAATAACAACTGCATGAGTATGTGGATAAAGTTCCTTTACGGAATTGATAACAAATTCAGTAGATTCAGGATCATTAGCTGCAAAAGCATGAACAAAATGAAGCTCTTTATCCTTACTTTTGTGTTTATAAATTTCCATTGCTCCAATATCCGGTTGTGCGGTATACATACCTTCTAAAGCAATTTTTTTATCAATCCCAAAATGCTCACAAACCTTCAATGAAAGGGCAACATTTTCCTTATGCTCAATATAGGAAAATCCCTGCATATCTTCGTTGGAAATTCCTGAATCCTCAGATTGAATGATCTCACAATGAACTTTTTCAGCTTCTTTTTGGATAATAGGAAAAACTTTCTTTTCAGCAGTGAAAAGAACACCGTGTTTGGGAATCGTATTGCAAAGAGAGCGTGTTACATTTTTAAGTCCGGGTCCCATAACATCTAGATGATCCAATCTGGAATTTGTGATAATTCCAATATTAGATTGAACTATTTCATGCTCTGTTACCCATTGATATTCAGGCGTAACTGCCATACACTCAAGAACAAGAATATCGATTTTTTTCTTTGCAGCAAATTGAATGATCTTAACCTGTTCCTTGATATTAGCACCATGATGCCTTATGATCGGTGTTTCACTTCCATCCTCATAAATCAGGGTTGGAGCAGAACCGGTAGTCTTGGCAATTGTTTTCTTCCCTCCGGTACGTAGACCGGCAGCAATAAGACGGGTAACGCTGGATTTACCTCTTGTTCCATTAACATGAATAATCATGGGAATTTTTTTTCTACTTATCTTACATTTCTGGAATTCATAGATTCCAAAAGTGATTAATAGCAGCAGACCAATTATCAAACCATACATATTATTCTACTATTATTCCCCCGTTTGTAACTTCAAGTTCATCAAAATTTGAAACATCATTTCCATTCTCATCGATCATTTGCAGATTCTCAAAAGTTAGTGTACTTTCACCTATTGCTATGCCTTTAATGCTAAAACTAAAAAGTTCTCCATAACCATCAATTCCATCTTCATTTGAAGTCTGTTGCAAACTGATAGCTATACTTAATCTATCATCTTCTTCAACGCTCAATTCTATTAGATCGGAATTCCAGAATCCTCCAACTACCACAGCATTTTGAACTAATTCAGCTACTGAATTATCAAATACAATTTCTGCAGAAAATGCAAACAATTTCTTAGCATTTTCTACACTGATAGCGTATTCTACTTCCGTATTTATCGGTACTGTTTGTTCTGCCGGACTAAACATTAATTTAAGATTTTCTTTTCCCGGTTCTGTTGAATCACTTGAGCAGGATAATGAAAATATCATCACAGCAATTATTATCAATAAGAGTATTCTTTTCCCATGCAATTCAGGATTAAACACAGTTCTCAACATTTTATTCTCCATTTTTCTATTTCAATAATATCATTTTTTTTGTATCAATTGTTTTTCCATTAACTTTTAATTTATAGAAATACAATCCACTACCTACTTTCCTACCAGTTGAATCTTTTCCTTTCCATACAACATTTTGTTCACCTGCATTCATTGAAGAATTCACGAGTTCTTTTACAAGCTGACCCTTAATATTGTAGATAGATAATTCAACTGAACCATTATCTGCAATAGAGTAGGAAATGTTCGTTTCAGGATTAAAAGGATTAGGATAATTCTGTCTTAAGTTATTTATCTCGATTGGTTGAATTATTGGCAGATCAAATTCACGAGCAATGTAATTTTTTATCAGCAGTTCATTTCCTGTATTTCCCAGAGAATAGTAAATATCTTCAAAATTAGAACGATTTGCTTCTAATTCTTCCGGGCTGAATGGTGGCAAGCCCAGAGCTGAACTATGAGTAGCTCCCCAGTTTAATCCAATTGCAAAAACATCAGCAATATTAACTTCTCCATTACCATCACAATCTGCCAATGATGCTACATCAATATTCCATCCACCGGGATAATCATTAGCTGCCCAGACAAGAGATATAGTTGTTCTGGCATTACCGATCTGACGCCAATAAATACCAATCTGTAAGATATCTTCTACGCTAACAATTCCATTAAGATTTGTATCTCCAGGCCAGATCAGACCATCAGTTGAGAATACATTAATATAACCACTTTTTGTGATTTCGTCTGAGCCTTCAGAATTCTCAACAGAAAGAGTTATATCATAACTACCAGGATCGGTGAAATTATGAACAGGATGACGCTCTTCAGAATTGGCACTATCATCACCAAATTCCCATATGAATTCATTATAAAAATATGGTGGAGATGTGAGATTAGTAAAACTTACTTCATACGGTGCAATACCATAAGTTCTTTCAGCAGTAAAATCTGCAATTGGAACTACAGGAGCAGCAAATTCAGGTTCCTCAGTTGTGAATTTTATTGATAATTCATTTTGAAGAGGTGAAGCACTCCCGGGATAGATATTTGCATAAGTATAAAGTAATCCTGCAGATTGGTTATAATTTTCAATTCCAACTGTTACATAATTACTTTTCCAATCTGGATTATTTGCCAGTTTATAATTAAATTGAATCTCACCATTACCACTTACAGTTGGATACGAAGCAGGATCATAAAGAATTATTTCGAATTTTTCAATAGATGTCATATCGATTCTGTTAATGCATTCATTCCACTCAATGACAAAAATATTTTCAGTTTCATCATAGTAATAACAGATCCTCATATCAGCATATTGTTCGTATCCAATTTCTTCTCCAATAAGATCATCCCAATATGGAGCTATCATTCCGTAGGGACCCAGAGCAGAAGGAATATTCCAATTTCTAAAATATGTTTCCCAAGTCGGGTACATTGATACCCATCCATTTGTACATATTGTCAAACTGTCACTTATCTCATCATAAAATGGGAAATCGAATGGCATCGGAATTACAACTGATCTATCATCACCTAATTCAAAAACCTGTCCGCTGCCACCTTCCTGGGGATCTATTTCAATCCATTCATATTCAGGACAATTTATATAAAATTGGTCATTGCTGTCATAAGCATAGTATCCAAAAGTATCCGGACCTGTTGGTGCCCTCTGATCCACATCTCCAATTTCCAAGCTAAAATAAATTGTTGTTGTAAGTCCATCAGCATCGGAAATATTTATTTGGAAAGGAACATTAATTCCAACAAAACAGTTTTCGACAGAATGAATTGTAAATTCAGCCGTTGCTGTTTCGTCAATGCTAACATTACCAATAGCAAAATTGGAAGTTGTTACATTCACATCATCAGTTAGTGCAATCAATTCAGCAGTAAGAGAAGTTGCATCAAAGGAACCGATATTCTTGAATGAAACTGAAATATCACTTTCTTCGTTCGGTTCCAGTATACCATTCTCGTCATTCACAACAATATTCTCAAATTCAAAAATTAAGCTGCTAACGATAATTTGGAATTTTGAAGTACTGCCATTAGAAATTGACAGGTTAAATTCGATAATTTCATTATTCGGGCAATTAGAACTTATTTCGATCTCATATCCTTCTATTGCTGTAGCCCCGGCGTTAATATCACCAAAATCAGCAGAAGCCGTAATTATATTCACGTTACTATTATCTGAAGTAAGATCTGCTGAAACTGAGTTTGCAGTTTGAGTTCCAAAATTCTTCAAAGTAAGGTCAAGCTGCACAGTTGCTCCTGCAACAATTGCACTTACCGGAGAAACATTCTCAAGACCAAGATCAACATTAGTTTGGACTACTTCAATAGTCTGTTGTAACGGATAATAATTTGGTTTTGTAATAGTTAGTAAAATTTCACCCGCTGTTAATGACTCAAGGTAAATAAGAGCAGATCCGTTTTCTACAATAGCAGTTGATGAAAATTCATCATCTTTAATAGCTGTTACAATTGCTCCTTCCATTCCGTTTAGATCTATCTCAATAAAGTTTGTTCCCACATTAACTTCCAAAGGTAAAGTGCAAGAAATTTCCTGTGGAACTGTTGTCCAGATAGATAATGAAGGATCACCGAGAATATTATAAACATTAAAATAAAACTCAACATCACCACCCGGTTCTCTGTCTAATGGGAAATTATCATAAAGCTCATATTTCCCACGTAATACAGCGCTTCCAAAAGCAAGATTATTTTCATTGAGCACCCCATACCAGAGTCCTGAGAATATTGAATTATTCAAATTTGTACTTGTATGCAGATCAGACGGACCTATAAAGATTACTCCACCTCGTGGATTCCCAGGAGTTCCTAATCTTAACCAGGCTTCACCGAAACAAGGGTCAACATTTGTGTTTGCAAAATCTCCTGTATTACATACAATTGATGTCATAATAGGTAACATACGATAATTATCCAAATTTTCCAGATTATCAATATGATAATATGGAAAGTGCCAGCCATTGGCATCTCCCCAACCTCGATAAGTCACAACTCCCACACCTTCATTTATAGAAGCTGTTATTAGAGATGTTCCCGGATTGTTAGGAGGATAATATATCTCATCGATTTCATTATAACCATAGTTATACATCTTATCACGAAGCCATTTCGTAACTTTTACAGGAGTAGACGGTAAAGGTGGAGAAGAACTGTAATTTCCAGCTACTAAAGTAGCATTCTCAAACCAATGCGTACTATCCATGAAAGGTTCTTTTTCATAGGATAGTATTTTTGCGATAATAGTTTGAAACTCTATCAAACTATCGAAAGACAATCTTCCAATGATCATTTCTGGAAAATAATCATCACCATCTAATAAAGTGTAAGGATGATCAGTAACATTACTGTCTCCCCCAGAACTAACTATATAGAAAGAAGGAATTTGAAAAAGGTCGTCTACATCTCCGGTAATTAGAATATAATCTGGTGGATCTTCTGATGTATTATAAACATTTTGGATGTATGCTTTGATTTGATCACTTGTATTGCCAATATCTTCTTTTGTTACAACCTGTGTTTCAATACCTTTCTGGTTTTTCCAATCAGTTAGATATTGCAAATTAACCAATAAGCTATCATGAGTTATAATAAGCATTTTAGATGGTGCAACAGTTGCATCTCTAAGATATGATCTTTCAAAGTTATCTGCTATAGAACGATAAAGTGGTAAAAATGCTGCAGATATCTTTTGTGGTACCTGAACAGGATCAATCATTCTCACTTCAATTTCAATACTCTTTAGCACAGCGGATATTCCCTCTGTATTTTTAGTTTTGCTTATAGTAAATTGATGAGCATAAAAATCTCGCATCACAAAGCTATTTTGTAATTCGATATAATCTTCTCCGCCTCTAGAAATTGTTCTAAGTAATTCTTCATCATCGGAATATTCAGCTATTTCACATTCATTAACAATAATATCAATACTTCTTGATGGTAATGCAATTACTGTCTTAATATTATTTTGTTCCATTGTGTTATCATCATTAATAAAAGTGATTCTCAATCCATCCCCGGATCTTTGATATTCTAATATTCCAAAAAGTGAATATACTGTAAATAACAGTAGCGTTAATAAAAGAAATCTCTTCACATCTCCTCCAATTATTTAATTAACATCATTTTTTTAGTTTGATCTATTCCTATAGTTTTGAATCGGTAAAGATAGATCCCGCTTGCAACATTTTTCCCATTATTATCTTTTCCATTCCATACAGTGGAATGAAATCCAGCATCTATTTTGCCGTCAATAAGCTTTTTAACCTTTTCACCCTTAACATTGTATATCTGAATAAGAACTTGTGAATTAGAACGTAAAGCATAATTTATAACTGTTTCAGGGTTAAATGGATTTGGATAGTTTCCTTCAAGATAGGTTGTTTTGGGAATAAGGATACCCTCTGTATTTGTTTGAATATGGTCGATGACAGCATCTATAGACAAACTAGATTGATAATCACCGCTATAAATCGCTCTTACATTATAAGAATATGTTCCGTTTTCCATTTCAGGATCCAGATAGGAAGTTACCTCAATTCCATCAGCTATCATTATCAGGTTACGATAGACCTTGTAACTCACAAGTTCCCTGGTTGCAGGTTCATCCCATGTCACAAAAATATTTAATCCCTGTGTTACGGCTTGTGGGTTTTGTGGAGCGGGGAAATTTATCATCACTTCATCCTGATTGGATGGTAGCGATTCTCCTAAATCATGAATTGCAGTTACATAATAGTTATAAGTTCCTGCAGGTAGTGCAAGATCTGCATAAGTTAATATTGCAGGATCAGCAATCGTTGCAATTTCAGTACCATCGCGGTATACTTTATAACCAATATGTTCTCGGCTATTCTCCGAAGAATGTTTTTTATGTCCTGTTACATTTGTTTCTCTACTTACTGATTCTGGTAAATTCCAGGTCAATTCCACATCATTATATTCAATTGCATTACTGATGAATCCGGTTGGGATAGGAAGTGCTTCCAATATAAAATCAACAAACGTAGTCTCATTTTCAATAACTTCAATGTCATTTTCTGTAATTGATGTATAACCGACCAAACTAGCTGTTATATCATAGGTTCCAGGAAGCTGTGGATATATGTAGTCACCCATTTGATCTGGATTGGTATATGTGACTCCATTTGTGATATTTACCTCATCAATGTTACCGCTTCCTCCAATTAAAGTAACTTCGCCCGCAATAAATCCCCAATACTGTGAAGAAGTTGTAAAAAGAAGTGCCATTTGGTTTTGTAGAGTTTTGGCAGCAATTGGGTATGAATTGTTAAATGTATATTCCAATCCAATAGTTCCACTAGGATCTTCTAACCCAACTGAGGAATATTGTCCATGTTGAGATGGATAAGAACCGGCACTGGTATTATGGACAACTTTGTATTGGAACTTGATCTCACTATCTCCTGTGAATGTAGGATAGTAGTTTGCATCATATAGAATTACTTGAAATGTTTCTTCCTGGTTAGGATCATTTTGCAAATGATCCCATTCAATAATCACAGTATGCAATGAAGAGTCGTAATGCCAGTAAACATCACCACTGCCTGTTTTTAAATCATCCCAGAAAGGTGCTATCATTGGTGATGGACCTTGAGGTCCGGGGATAGGACTGTTCATAAATGAACCTTGGGTACTTCCTCCCGGAGCTATCCAGCCATTAGAGCATACCGTCATTATATCATACTCTTCTCCATACATTTTAAAGGTAATTGGAAATTCACTAATAGTCGCGATAGCACCGGTATTACCAGGATCATATAAATTAAGATCACTTCCAATATTATTTATCTCAATCCAATCATAAGATGGTACATTGAAATAGCTTAGATCACCATCATCATAACAAAAATAAGAATATGCATCAGGACCTAATGGATCGGTTATTATAACTTCCCCCACATTCAGAATAAACTGAGTCGTATTATCGTATCCATCGGTATTATGCAGATGAATTTCCATGATTACTTGAGTTCCAACCACAAGTTGTGTATTTGCAATTAATTCAAATGTGTCTGTTATATTAGATGCTTGTTCACCAGCAATGATATTACCAAAATATCCATTATCATCAGATACTGTAATACGACTATTAGTTGAAGTCAACTCGCCATAAACTGCATCTGCAGTTACACTACCCAAATTCTGTAATGAAACGGTCATTTCTACTACTTCACCAGGATCAAGTATTCCGTTGCCACCGTCTAGCACTTCATAATCTGCTGCATCAAGGTTAGCGCCTTCTACAACAAGGAAAATTATATCGTTCCAGGTGTTTCCGGCATTATCTTCAATTACAATATCTAATCTGATCTCTGTGCCACCTAACACATCTTCAGCAATTGAAAAATCGAAATCATCGGTACAATATACTGAGTTGCCTGATGGAATGTTACCAAAATTTTCTACTGCATCGGTAATCGTTACAAAATCATCGTTTGTTATAATTGTAGCTGTAACTGAGTTGGCAGTTTGAGTACCAAAGTTCTTCAGGCTTACCCTCAACTCTATATCTTCACCCGGATTAATATATCCATCATCATTACCGGATGAGGTTCCTGCGTTATCATCATCTATTATCACTTCGAATACATTGATAAATTTATCTACTTCTCCCACATCAAATCCACCAAGGTGAGGAATATAATTATGTTTTGTTACTGTAAGGGTAGCTGTTCCTTCTAACATTGCATTGATCTCCAGTGCAATATAGCCATTCTCATCTGTGTATCCGGTTGCAAATATTTCATCATCACCCATCAGTGCTGTAACCCAGGCATCAGCTATTGGAAATCCTGAACTATTTTCTACCTGAATTTCAAGATAATTTGTTCCAGGAGAGATCTCTGTTTCATAATCTGCAATAATATCCTGTGGAACTCCTGTCCAGAGCGCAACACCAGGATCACCTATAAGCGTATTCATATGTGTGAAATTCTCTGTATAACCACCCGGATTTTGAGGATAATGCTCATACAAAGCAATCTTACCTCTATTAACCGCTCCACCCGGATTATAGATACCATCAGTAAATATTCCATAATATATACCAGCATCAATACAGTTATTGAAGTTCGTGTGTGTACCGCTGGTTGCAGTTCCTATTGCTGCAATAGCACCGGTTGGATTACCGGAAGAACCGGCTCTGATAAATGCTTCGCTACGACTTTCACCGGAAG
>JAVCCF010000115.1 GCA_030765625.1 Candidatus Tenebribacter burtonii | reverse complement strand
TGAGTGCTGCTGCCAAGAACGGCGGCGGATATGTAGAATATTATTGGGTCAAACCCGGTGAGACCGCAGAGTTCAGAAAACTTGGATATGTCGAACCAATTCCTGGCACAGACTTTTTTATTGGAACTGGAGTTTATCTACAGTAAACTAATCGCTGGAATTGACTTCTCGGGTGTGAAACTACAGAGAAGTTATGAACAGCTTGAGAAAAAAATAGTAGACCAATGATCTGCCATTACTATCGTTCATTCTCAAAGAGGGCTTTAAGAACGAGCCCCTTTTTACTTTTAACTCTATAGTTAATAAATAGGGAAGAGGTATACTTATTTTATTATTTCCATTATCCTTCAACTATATATATATAATTTTGTAATGCCCGGGTTTTTACTTGTTCTGCATATTTAGATCTCATCAATTCCTTTCCGGCTTCCATGAAATCTCTGCGTTTCATTGCACCCAGCATTTTCTTAAATCCCAATAATCCTTCAATCCCCATATTAAATGCCATGTCAACCAGCACTAACTTACGTTTATAAGATAATTTTCTGTAAAATTCAATTCTGTTTGCAACTTGTTTCGCTACAATCTTCAGATCATTCCCAAAAAGATACTCAGCTTCTTTGATCGATATTCCCTTGGCTTCCAGATTCCTTCCATAACCAATTGTTAATTTCCCAGCTTTACAATGATAAGGTTTTAATCTCAATCCTTCATTTCTTTTAATATATGTTTGCATTGATATCATTATAATCCTCCAACTTTGCTATCTTGGTTTATCTTTTGTGTGAAATCAGAAACAACTTTTGATATATCTCCATTTTCTTCTTTTCTTCGCTTAATATCATCATCCCATTCTTTTCTCTCTTTTATCATGAGTTCTAGGTCTCTTTTCTTTTTTTCGGCTCTTAGAATTGATTTTCTGCGTTTTTCCTCTTTTTGAAGCTCGATTTGGTTAAAATTTGTGCTTCTTATCACTTTTATTGCGTATGCAGCTGGATTATTTATTGTTTTTGTTTTTATTAAGTGGTTTATTAATCCTAGCTTTTCTCTTATCAATTTCAATTTATCATCATCATCGATCTTTTCTAAAATCTTCTTAATTTCTTCCTTTCCAATTCCCAATAATTGTAATTCCCTATTTATAGATGATGATGACGATATCATATCCAATTCTTTTTTTTCTTCTTTCTTTTTAATCCTTTCTTTTGATCTGGAAATCGGGTTACCCGTGTCGGAGAATCCGCTCTGGATAGTTTCCTGTGGATACTCATAAACAGTGTATTCTATCTGAAAAAGTCCTTTTTCATTTCGATATGTTCTTTTCTTTATATAACCTTCTGTAACTAATTCACTTACAGCATTATGTAAGGCATCTAATCCTTCAATTGTATGTTTTTCGAGTTCTTTAACAGTTATATTTTTATCTGATGGTAAGCTTAGAAGGTATAACATAAGCCCTTTAGCTTTCAAGTTTAGCTTTCTGTTTTTTGCAAGTTTATTGTCTACAATTACAAAATTGGTCTTTTTATGTATTTTAATAATTGGCATTATACACCCCCGGAAACAAGATCAATAGCGCTTTCAACAGTTTCCTGGCTGTTATCCAAATATAGTTCTGTTGTGCTGAGTTTGCTATGGTTTAATAGCCTACTTTCTGCTTTAGTTCCTTTCAAAATGGCAACTCTATTCGCAATTGTTTTTCTTAAAGTATGTGTAGAAACCCTGTCGGGATCTACACCGGCTTTCCTGCAGTATATCTTCATTGCTCGCCGGTAAGAAGAATCATCTTTCTTGGTCAGAATGTACTTAGAGCCAATGTCTTCAGCTTTTTTTCTCAAACTTTGCGATAGGGTAAAGGCTTCATCGCAAAGATACACTTCTCGTTTTTTCTTTGTCTTCTTTTCAATAATGTAAAAATGCTTGGTTTTCACCTGGTCAGTTGTAAGTCTCATAATATCCGATATTCTCAAAGCTGTTAAATATTGGATTCTGAAAACATGATAATAATACCAGTCAGATTTTTTCCCGAGATTAAAACTTTCAAAAAAAAGTTTCATCTCCTTGTCACTCATAATTCTTGTTTTTGTACTTGCACCTATAATTCCTCCTTAATTTTACAGTGCGTCGTGCTTATAAACAAAATTAATTATAATACAAAACCAGTAGTATCACTATCTTTCTCATATATATGGAATTAAGTTTACGTTTCTATGTTTACATAAGGTATATTATCATTGGTTAATAATCTTACATTTTCATCAGCACTATTTTAAAATTAGCCTCTCTCCCTTCTTAAATTTATTTTTATATAATATAAGATTGTATTAATTTTACATACTTTAAAATGGATTTTTAACAGACTGTGATAGAATATATTTTTTATAAACTGATTTAAAAATAAAATGGAAAAAATCTATAAGTTGATCTGATTGAATAGAAAATATATGAATATACAGAAAAATCAATTCTAAGGTTCGAAAAAATTATACTTGAGTAAAATTACATTAAAAATGAAAGAAATAAATTAGAAATTGATATAAAGAGTTTATTAATGATTTATTATGAGGCAGTTAATGAAAAAACATTTTAAGACCATTACTAGATAAGTTCACCTTTCAGTGTCCAACCGACTGCATTAATTATTTTTACTTTAACAAATTGACCAATTAAAGATATATCTCCAGGAAAAACTGTTATTTTAAAGTCTCTGCTTTTACCAGCCATTTCCAGGTCTGATTTTTTACTTACCTGTTCAACATAGATTTCTTTTATTTTTCCAATCTGTTCTTTGTATTTAATTGTAGTAATTTCCTGTTGTAGTTCAATAAGCTTCTGTAATCTTGCTAATCTAATATCTTCAGGTACCTGATCAGTGTATTCAGCAGCTTTTGTTCCGGTCCGAGGTGAGTATTTAAAAGTGAAAGCATAATCAAATTTAATTTTCTTCATAAGATCATAAGTCCGCTTGAACTGCTCTTTCGTTTCACCAGGGAAACCTGCTATAATATCTGTTGTAATGGCTATGTTAGGCATTGCTTTTCGTAATTTTTGTGTGATATTAAAAAAATGCTGGGAAGTGTATCCACGATTCATTTTAGAAAGTATCTCATCATCCCCGCTTTGCATTGCCAGGTGCAGATGTTCACATACTTTGTCTGATTTTGCCATCACTTCTATAACTTCATCAGAAAGATCCTTTGGATGAGAAGTAACAAATCTTATACGTTTTATAGTATCAATTTTGTTCACTTGCCTTAAGAGTTCGGCAAAACTCACATTTTTGTAGTTATAGGAATTTACATTCTGACCAAGCAAGGTAACATCCTTGAAGCCCTTCTCCCCTATCTTTGTAATCTCATTAATGATGTCTTCAGTAGGTCTGCTTCGCTCTCTGCCGCGAGTGTATGGCACTATGCAATATGAGCAAAAATTGTTACATCCACGCATAATTGTTACATAAGCGTTGAACTTACCAGTATGGATCGGATAAATATCTTTATAGATTTCATCGTCATCAACAATTGTATTACACTTAAAATCAGGCTCTTCAAAGAGATTATTTATAATTTCTGGTAATTTTTTATATTGGTCTACACCAACAACAAAATCAATATTGGAGTTCATCTCATTCAGCTTTTTATCAAGACGCTGAGCCATGCAGCCAATTACTCCGATCTTTAAATTCTTCTTATTCCGTTTTCGGCTCATCTCATTATTGATGCGCCCCAGAACTCTATCTTCAGCATGCTGCCTCACCGAACATGTATTAAAAATTATCACATCTGCTTCTGCAATATTTTCTACAGTAGAGAATTGATTACTTTTCAAAATCGATCTCACAAGTTCGCTATCAGCTACATTCATCTGGCAACCGTATGTTTCTATATATACATTCATTAGTATTTAACCTTATATTTTTCTTCTTCTATCACCTAACAATACAATATCGCGCAAAGCTTCAATATTCTTTGCTTTCAACCATTTTTTCTCGAAATTTGAATTCTGTACAATCTGTGCAATTGCAGCTAAAGATTGCAAATGAAAATTACGCTCATCTCTTGTGCCTGTTATCACAAATACAGTATTAACCTTTTGTGCTTCTTCATTAAAGTTAATCCCTTCCCTGCATCTTGCCAGTAGGATATTAAATTTCTTTTCTCCTTCAATAATAATGTGAGGGATAGCCAAAGATTCTGTAAGTACCGTTGAGCTTTCAGCTTCCCGCTCAAGTAGTTTTTTATAGAAATATTTACTACTTTTATTAATATTTACACAAACTTTATCTGCAATCATTTGGAAAAAATCTTCTTTTGAAATTGCCTTATCGATATCAAGAATAACAGCTGTCTCAATGAGTTCATCAAACCTGTCTTTCCTTATACCATCACGTTCCCTGATTATTTCTTTTAGTTCTGTTTCTAAAGATGTTGTCACAAGATCTTTGGCTTTGATTCTTTTTACAAGCTGTAAAAGAGCAGATTCTTTATTTGAACGAATACTACCATAAAACCAGTACCATAATAATCCGGCAATTATAAAAACAGCGGTCATAATGAGGGGCAATGATCCCATTTCAATAATTAAAAAGATATAAGCTAAAACAGCAATAATCTGTAACCATGGATATAATGGACTTTTAAATTTTGGACGGTAGTTTTGAATTCCGCTTTCACGCATAATTATTACAGATATATTTATAAAAATATAAAGTAATAGCATCATTGTGGAAGCTGTTTTTACAAGAGTTTCCAAAGGTAGAAAGATTACCAATATCATGAAGCTGCTGGTAAACAATATTGCATTAACAGGTGTCTTGAATTTTTTATTCACTTTTCCAAAAAATGAAGGAAGCAGATTATCCTTACTCATTGCCATTGGATTCCGTGAAGCCGCCATAATTCCTGCGTTAGCTGTAGAAAAAAAAGCCAGTAATGCTGCAATCGAAAGTACATACATTCCGGTATTCCCCGCAAATATAGCAGCTCCATCACTTATTGGAGTAAGAGAATAATATTTTGGAGCAGGCATAAGAAGTTTATCACCTAAAACACCAACTGTTACAAAAACAACTAATACATAAGCAATTGTTACAATTACAAATGCTAACATCATGCCAAGTGGTATATTACGAGATGGATTTTTTACTTCTTCTGCCACACTGGCAATCTTAGTAAGCCCTCCATATGATACAAAGATCAAACCGGAAGTC
Source organism: Candidatus Tenebribacter burtonii (assembly GCA_030765625.1). Classification (GTDB taxonomy): domain Bacteria; phylum Cloacimonadota; class Cloacimonadia; order Cloacimonadales; family TCS61; genus Tenebribacter; species Tenebribacter burtonii. The sequence continues at coordinate 16,130 of JAVCCF010000115.1, read as the reverse complement.
ATGAAAATAGTTTTCAGGTTACCTTTCATAAAGACATCAAAGTGATGATTATCAACGTGAGGAATTCCTTTGACAACATAATATAAAAGTAATGCCAGTAAGCTCATCACCATAAAAACCTGTAAACTCCCGGCATGCTTTGTGCTTCTAAGATTTATAATTGTAAAAAATATGCAGAAAACAACTGCAATCATTTTAATCTGGAAAATTGTGATCTCCGGATAAATAATCGAGGCAAAAGCACCGATGCCAACTAAAGCAAAAGCGCTTTTAAAAGCTAATGAAAACCAGGCAGAAATGCCTGCAATCGTACCAAAGCCCGCTCCCATACTACGATTAACAAAGAAATAAGCACCACCCGATTTAGGCATTGCCGTAGCAAGTTCAGCTTTACTAAACATTGAGGGAAGTACAAGAATACCTGCGAGAAGATATGCCACTATTACTGCAGGACCAGATTTAAAATAAGCCAGCCCCGGTAAAATGAACAATCCTGAACTGATCATTGCTCCAGCGGCAATGCTGAATATTGATAGTAATCCAAGTTCTTTTTTTAATCCGGACATAATATTACCTAAGATTATTTTAAAACTATAGCCTTATTTTTGCCTTGAGCCTTGCCTTTATACATGGCTTTATCAGCTTTTTTAATAAGATCATCAACTGTTATTTCTTCATCCTGATAGTCAATTACACCAATTGTTGCAGTTAATGAGATTTCTATTCCCTTACATTTGATCGGGAATTTAGTTATTTTCTGAAGAATTAGTTTTGCTAAATGTAACGCACCTGAAGCATTTGTTTGAGGGAGTAGTAAAATAAATTCATCACCGCCATAACGTCCTACTACATCTTGCTTTCTAACAAGATTGACCATTATATTTGAAAATTGTTTTAAAACAAAATCACCGCAATTATGTCCATATTTATCATTAATTTCTTTAAAATTATCCAAATCAACCATTGCAATTGTAAAGATTTCTTTTGAACGTTCATATTTTAGTTTTTCATGATTAATTTTTTCTAGTATTGAATACCTATTAGGAAGATGAGTAAGCGAATCAGTTCTGGCGAGTGTACGCAATTTAGCATTTGATTTCCTTAACTCTTTTTTTATTCTTTTCAATTCGGTCAAATCAACTGATAAATTATATAATTCATGTATCCCAAAAATATTTTCTTGTTTGTGAAAACTTGTCAGTACATTTAAAACAGTCCCATTTTCATGAAGATAATCAATTTCGCCGTGGTGAATTTCGATATTGCTTTCATAATATTTATCAATATCTTTCTTAAAATTTCCTAAGATTGAGTTTGGAACAATTAAATCTTCTATCTTTTTACCAACAGCCTTACTGTTCTCAAATCCAAACATTTTTTCGCAAGCACGATTCCAATAAGTTACGCGATGATCTTTCCCAATACCATAAATTGCAATACCAGAAACGTTATAAACAATATTCTCAAATTTGCTTTCATATTGATTAAGTTTGTTATTAAGATCTACCCATTCATATAGATCTTTTTTATTCTCATTAAATCTCTTATTTGTAAAAACAATAAGTCCAATTGTAGAAACAAAAAAAATTATCAGCAGTTCAATTAGTTTATATTCAAAATTTCCGTATAATGAATATATGTAATTTGGTATATGAAAAACTTTTAATAAAATATATATAATCAATAATATAAATATAATAACAACTAGATCTGTAGATGCTTTCTTTTTAGAGAGTAATAAATCCGGTACATCATTATTAGTATTTAATTTTCTAGCGATCTTAACCTCCGTTTCTGTAGATCATATAAATTCACATATCATTGATAGTGACTTCTCAGGAAATTTCACTTCCTTCATTTACATCTTTGTCCGGATGCAAAATTGAGAGTATTCCATTATCTTCTGCAGCTAATATCATTGCTTGAGATTCTACACCCATCACCTTTCTGGGTTTCAGATTTATAAGCATTGGAACTTTTTTTCCAATTAAATCTTCAGGTTCATAATCTTTACCAATACCAGCTATTACTGAACGCTCTTCCCCACCGACATTTACTTTGAGTTTTAATAATTTATTAGATTTTTTCACTTTCTCAGCTTCCAATATCTTAACGATCCGGATCTCCAGTTTCATAAAATCTTCATATTCAATTTCGGGTTTATGCTCGATCATATTTTCTTCCTCTACAACATTTCTTTGCCTTTGTTTAAGGATTTCAAGTTGTTCTTCAACTTCCTTCTCTTCTATTTTCCTGAATAATATTTCTACATTTGTTATTGTATATCCAGTTGATTTTTTTGAAATATTATCCCAAGTATTAGAATCCATAATACCTATTATGTCGCGAAGAGATTTCATACTCTTTGGAATTACTGGTGATGATACAATTGAAATTATTCGTAATATTTCTAAACAAACATACAAAGTTTGTGAAGCATTATTTTTATCAGTCTTTACTTTCTTCCATGGTTGTGTTTCATCAAAGTACTTATTGCCAATCCGGGCAATATCCATAAATTGCTTGGTTGCTTTCCTTACATGATAATTTGAATAAGATTTTCCAACTTCATCCGCAAGTTTATGCACTTCTGCAAGTGTATCTTTTGATAAGTTTGAAAATTCATTTGGGTATTTGATAATCCCATCAAAATACTTATTTGCAAATATACATGTTCTATTTGCTAAATTACCCAAAACATTATTCAGTTCAGAATTAATATGCATTCTGAAATCTTCCCAACTGAAATCACTGTCTTTTGTTTCTGGTGCATTAGCTGCCAGTACATAACGTAGATATTCACCTTCAAAATACTTCAGATAATCTTCTACCCAAACTGTCCAGTTGCGGCTTGTAGACATTTTCTGTCCTTCCAAATTAAGATATTCATTAGCTGGAACATCATGTGGAAGAACGAATCTCTCTTTCTGTTTGGAAAGCATTGCAGGCCAGATTATGGTATGAAAGGGAATGTTATCTTTTCCTAAGAAGTGAATCATTTTTGTGTTTTCATCAAGCCAATAATCTTTCCATTTATCAGGAGTACCTTTTTTTTCTGCCCATTCTTTAGATGAAGAAAGATATCCGATTGGAGCATCAAACCATACATACAACACTTTCCCCTCTGTATTTTTAAGTGGAATGGGAACACCCCAGTTCAGATCACGAGTAATACCACGTTCTTGTAACCCTTCATTAAGCCATCCAAGAACGAAATTCTTAACATTGTCTTTCCAATATGTTTTTGAATCTACCCATTGGCGTAGTTCTTTCTCAAATTTAGGAAGATCAAGATACCAATGAGTTGTGTTTTTTATTATTGGTACTTCACCTGAAAGTTTACTCTTGGGTTTGATCAAATCCATTGCATCAATTAATTTCCCGCAATTATCACATTGATCACCACGTGCTCCTTCAGCTTTACAAAATGGGCAAATTCCTTCAATATATCTATCCGATAAAAAACGCTTTCGCTTCTCATCATAAAATTGTTTAATATCTTTTTTTATAATGTATCCAGCATCATACAGATTTGTAAAAAAATCTTGTGAGTCTTTTATATGACCAGAATGGGATGTTCCTGAAAAGTTATCCAACTGGATATTTAATCCTTCCAGATCAACTTTCATACTTTTATTAAATTTATCCGCAATTTCTTGTGGTGATACTTTTTCTTCTTCAGCTTTAAGTGAGATAGGTGTTCCATAATCATCTGTTCCACCAACATACAGCACATCGTTCCCTACTAATTTCTGGTATCTCACAAAAATATCTGCATTCAAATATGAGCCGGCAATGTGACCAATATGTAGTTTTCCATTTGCATAAGTGAGAGCACTTGTTACTAAATATTTTTCCAAAATTAATCTCCATATTTTTTATAAATTTATATTAATCTCAAAACAAATATAATTTAAAGGTGTCAAGAATTTTTGATTACTGTAAATTAATTATTTAGCGATTTAATATAAATAAAAATAATAAATAGAAATAAAAAACTTCCCAGTTAAGAAATAGGGAGGATATATTTTTCTTTAATATTAAGATATTAAGTGTTACATATTATCTTTTTCTTCTTCTTTTTTATTCTGTTTGATCTCTTCAGCGTATTCAAACATTTCTTCAAGTGTTGAGAATTTATCAAAGATCTCCATTGTCTTCTGAAGTTGTGTATCTTCTTTCAGAATTACTTTATAGCGTTCAACTTCTCCGAATTTTCTGCCAATGATATTACTGGTTAGTTCATTCTTAAGCCAGTTGCGAATGCTATCTACTTCGACCTGCTCAAAATCAATATCTTCTGATTTTGCGAATTTAAGTAATTCATCAATATCTTGCTTAGAAGCTATATAATCTAAAGTAACATTTTCTTCATGATCTATAAGATAATCTACAGAATAATTAAAGAAAATATTTTTTCTTCTCAAATCAACACCCAAGTTTGTAAGAAGAGATTGCTCAATCTCAATATCTGGAGTTATTCCACCCCCTCCATATACTTTTCTCCCCATATTTGTAAAGTATGCATTCTCGTGGTTTTTCTCATCAGCTTTTTCTTTCATCTCTTCAATTTCTTCTATAGAAATATCACCATTTTTTACACGTTCATCTTTCAAAAGCTTATCATTAAGATTTTTATGGATACATCTTCCGGATTTTATATAATATTTAGCTGTTGTTATTTTTATTCCATTACCATCTGAAAGTGGAAACAAGCGCTGGACAGAACCTTTTCCAAACGAAGTTTGACCAACGATTAAGCCACGATCCCAATCCTGTAATGAGCCGGCAAAAATCTCTGAAGCACTTGCAGAACCACCATTGATAAGTACAATAACTGGGTAATCATCTCTAATTCTATTATAAGTAGTCAAATATTCCATATTTGTCTGAGGTGCCCTACCTTTTGTAAAAACAACAAGTTTACCCTTGCCTATGAATTCATTAACGGTGTTTATTGCTTCTCTAAGAAGTCCTCCCGGATTGAATCTAAGATCAATAATAAGACCACGAATCCCTTCTTCTTCCAATTCATCTAATTTGTCTCTCATGTCCGAAGTTGTGTTTGCATTGAACTGTCGAATCCGCATATATCCAATTCCATTATCCAATTTAAAAGAATAAGGGATGCTATGAATTTTAATTATTTCACGAATAATCTCAAATTCTAATTCCTCTTCAACTCCTGGTCTTATTATTGATATCAAAACTTCTGTTCCGGGTTCACCACGCATTTTCGATATAGATTCATCAGTTGAAATACCAACAATACTTTTACCATCAACTTTGGATATTCTATCACCGGCATGAATTCCCATTCTATAGGCAGGAGTTCCTTCTATAGGAGCAACAACTGTGATATATTCACCTTTCTTATCTATCGAGATACCAAGTCCACCAAATTCACCTTTTGTATCAGTACTAAATTTATCAAATTCATCTGGTGTAAAATAATATGTATGAGGATCAACTTCATCCAGCATACCTTTAATAGCAGAATCTATGAGATCATCAACATTAAGCTCATCCACATAATTTTGCCTTAGATTAAAAAGAACTTCACTGAAAAGTTTAAGTTTCTTGTATATATTGGCATCTTCTGAATTTGATGCATCCACATTTACAAAATTAAAAAGTAGAACACCAATAATTATCCAACCGATCACACTTGCAGAAAATAGAATTTTACTCATCTTATTTAGTTTTCCTTTCATTTATTTAACTCCTTATTTATTGAATTTATTATGTCGTAATGAATTTCTTTTATACTTTTATTACCATCCAATACAACAAATCTCTCAGGTTCTTTTTTTGCTAAATCTAAAAAACCATTTCTTACTCTTTTGTGGAATTCCATCGATTCTTGTTCCAATCTATCAGCATCTTTTGCCAAAATTCTAGACAAACCTATATCTTCCGGTAAATCCACCAGAAAAGTAATATCCGGAACAAGTCCAAAAGTTGCATATCTTCTTATTATGTCAATAAGCTTTCCATCTATCTTTCTTGCAGCACCCTGGTAAGCAAAAGTAGAATCATAATATCTATCTGAAATTACAATCTTTCCTTTTTCTAGTTCAGGTATGATCCATTCACCTGTATGCTGGCTTCTGGAAGCCATATATAAAAGAACTTCCGTTTGCGGCAACATCTCCTTATTATTAATGCTTAGAAGCATTTTTCGAATTTCCTCTGCTATTTTGGGACCACCTGGTTCTCGTGTAAGGAACACACGCTTGCCGGTTTTTATTAAATATTCTTTAAGCATTCGCGCTTGTGTTGATTTACCACAACCTTCAATACCCTCAAAAGTAATAAACAATCCTCTATTCATTGTGTTACCTTTTTTTTAATATTATTAATTAGAATTAATCCTAAGGTCATAGCATCCTCTTGCGGAGATTTATAATATTTCTTTCTTGATCCTATCACATTAAATCCCATCTTTTCATATAGTTTTATTGCTCCATGATTAGATTCTCGTACTTCGAGAAAAAACTCGAAACATTTTTCGTCCAGTAATTTACTAATAAGAAATTGTACAAGTTTTTGTCCAAATCCTTTTCTTTGAAAATCAACAGCAATCCCAATATTTGTGATATTGAATTCATCCAGAAGCTTCCAGCCGCAAATATATCCAATAATTTTATCTTTGATCTCCAAGACATAAGCGTATTGCTTTTCAATTTCTTCTATGAACATCTCTTCTTCCCAAGTTGTTGAGAAAAGTTTTTTTTCCAAAATCATTATGGTGGGAATATCTTCCCTTTTCATTTCCCTGATCTTTTGTTTCATTAATAATATAATTTTTGTCCCGGGTAGATCATTATTATCCCATTTCTTGTTTTAAGATTATTTCTGGTAACCAAAATCTTTTGTGATACTCCTAATTTCTGTGCAATAGTTCCGACCGTATCTCCCTTTTTTACAGTGTGATAGTTATTAGAGCTTTTAACTGATCCACCGGAACTGGTTCCATAAAGTTTTAACTTCTGACCTGGTTGTATAATATTGGAACTGAGATGATTAAGGCTTTTTATACGAGAGACTGTTGTTTTATATTTGCGGGCGATATCATATAAATTATCACCTCGCTTAACAAAGTGATGAGTAAAAAAACCAGCATTTTTATTGAGAAATTGTTTTTCTATTTTTGCTAATAATTTCTTATCAACAACATTTTCTTTAGGAATGAGCACTGAGTATTTTCCGGGTGGTAGAACAACATCGTTAACTGCAGAATATTTCACTCGACTTCTCTTATATATCTTTATCCATGGATTCATTTCCAATATCTTTCCAATTGAAGTTCCTTGAGCTTTAGCCCATTCGTCAATTTTATAGTGTCCCTTCAGAGTAAGATTTATCAGATGTTCATTTTCTAATATCGGGTCTTTTTTATCAAATTTATTACCAAATATTACCTCTTCATTCTCTACAATCATTTTGATAGCAACTGCGCGCCATACATATTTATGTGTTTCATCAACCCGCATCAAAAGATCAAAAAAATCATATACTTCCTGTTGACGAATAACTTTAGCAATACTACCAACTCCGGCATTATAGGAACTCATTGCCAGTAGCCAGTCATCTGTACCACGCTCTTTAAGATAACTTCGTGCATTTAGAAGATATTTTGCAGCAGCAGGTGTAGCCATGAAAATATTTCTACGTTCATCAATAAACGAATCGATCCGCATTCCATAACCCTTTGCTGTGTTAGGCATAAATTGCCAGATACCAAGAGCACCTAAGCGTGAACCAGCCATTGGGCTTAATCTACTTTCTGCAATTGCCAGATATTTAGTATCAAGCGGAACGTTATAGCTGGAAAATATTGAATCAAAGTACGCAAAGTATTTACCACATCTTGGAATGAATTTATGAGCTACCATGAGTTCCTGTTTATATATGGTTTCAAAATTATCAAAGATCCGCTCATTTGTAAGATCAAATGTTCTGCCTGCAAATACTATGGAATCTGGAATGATAAAATCCTGATTTACAGCAACTCTACTGTTAGCGACTTCCAGTGTTTGATATAAAGAATCAATTGTAAAATAAGATTCTTCTATTAAAATGTAAAGCGAATCAATTAAAATATTTCTATCTATAATTTCTTGTTGAAGCAAATCTGTGATGACTTGAGAGAATACTACTGGTAAATTCTCTATAGGCTTAACAGGTTCCATATTTGTTGTTATTGCACAACCGAATATTACAGCTAAAAGGGAAAATAATGTAAGAATTTTTACCATCTATTGTGTCTCCATCATACGAGGTTTATAGATATCATCATAATAATTCATATATTTCCCGGTTGTTATCTCTTCGATCCAGTCCATGTGATTTGTGTACCACGCTAATACCTGGTCTAAACCTTCTTCAAATTCTATTTGTGGTTTCCAACCTAATTCTTGCCTGATCTTACTGGAATCAACAGAATAACGGACATCATGACCCTGCCTATCGAGAACATAAGAGATTAAATCTTTTTTGATATTCAGTTTATCAAGAATAAGCTCTACAAGATCTATATTCTTCCATTTATTTCCTGTTCCAACATTGTATGTTTCACCATATTTTCCTTTTTGCATGATAACATCTATAGCTCGGCAATGATCTTCTACATGGATCCATTCACGAATATTTTTACCATCTCCATAAACTGGGATCTCAATGTTTTTTAATGCATTGGAAATAACTACAGGAACTAGTTTCTCCGGAAATTGATAATGTCCAAAATTATTACATGATCGAATTATATTAATACGTTGACCGTAAGTTTGATATGCTACACGCAGAAGCATATCAGCAGCAGCTTTGCTTGCAGAATAAGGATTATTGGGCTCTAAACGTGCATCTTCATTAACATGCAAATCATTACTGATTGAACCATAAACTTCATCAGTAGAAATTTGTACAAATTTCTGCACTTTATGTTCTCTGGAATAATTTAACATGATTTGCGTTCCCAACACATTTGTTTGTAAGAAAATATCTGGATTGATAATGCTTTTATCAACATGTGATTCTGCTGCAAAATGTACGACATAATCCGGACTGAATTGCTCGAAAGCTGTTTTAACATCTTTTGGATTGGTTATATCACCTTTTAAAAAAACATAATTTACATTATCCTCGATCGTAATAAGATTATTAAGATTTCCTGCATATGTGAGTTTATCAAAATTAATAACTTTAAAATTTGGATATTTCTGGACCAAATATTTAATGAAATTTGAGCCGATGAAACCAGCTCCTCCAGTTACAAGTATGATCTTATGTTCATCTTGATTAATATAATTTTCATCAAAAAAATCAAATGAACTTTCTGTTTTATTTTCCATATTTATTCCCTATTTTATAAAATATAGTATAACATAAAAAACCGGAGCTGCCAATAAGAAACTGTCAAATCTATCAAGAATCCCTCCATGACCGGGGAGAACATTCGAACTATCTTTCACTCCTGCATCTCTTTTTAATATCGATTCAAATAAATCACCCATCTGGCCAAATATTCCACCGGAAATTGCTACCGCAATTGCTTGAGGAAATGATAATCCAAGAAACTTTATCATAAAATAAGAAGCAGCAAATGAAAATAATATTCCTGCTAAAAAACCTTCAAGTGATTTATTGGGACTTGCTTTGAATACACCTTTATGTTTACCCATTGCCTTACCAACAAAATAAGCTGCAGAATCAGTTATCCAGATCATGAAAAGTAAACTTAGTATCAGATTTCTTCCATTTTCCAATAACCTGACATGGTAGATGCTGCTTAACAAAACGGCAATGTAAACCACGATGAATATCGCTGCCGAAGCTCTGATCATAGCTCCTTCCAAATTACTTTTGAATAAATCAAAACCCATAATAACAATAAAAATTAATAAAAGCGATGCATAAATTAATACCGTTCCAAAATATATTGAAGCAAGGAATACGATCAATCCGAGAACAATAATTATCCTTGGTAAAACAATATCTTTTTTAAAGAACATTTCCCGTAACTCGAACATCATTTGAAAAGCAATCAAAGCTAAAAATGATGCTAATACTATATCTCCAACATAAAAAATATAAATAAGTAACGGAATAAAAAAAACTGCGATTAATACTCTTTTTAATAAAACCATTTATTCTCCCTTATCTTGTGCCAAATCTTCTCTTTCTATTTTGGAAATCCAGAATGGATTGTATAAATTCTTCACGACTGAAATCTGGCCAGAGAGTTTTAGTAAACCAGAATTCCGAATAAGCACTCTGCCAAACAAGAAAATTAGATAACCGCTCTTCCCCACTTGTTCTGATAATTAAATCAGGATCAGGCATATAAGCGGTATAAAGGTAATTACTGATCATCTCATCATCAATTCTTTCTTTCTTGATTTTACCCGAAACAATATCATCTGACATCATCTTAAATGCATCGATCAGCTCACGTCTACCACCATAATTCATCGCAACATTCAAGTGTAGTCCGTCATTATTCCAACTGCTTTTACACGTATTTAGAACTTTCTTATTATAGCTTTTCTCAAGTTCTTCTTTGCTGCCAATAAACCTGATATTCACATTATTTGATTTAAGATCATTTATTTCCTTCAGGAGAGAATCCATTATCAACTTAAGAAGATAATTAACTTCCTTTTTGGACCTCCTCCAATTCTCAGTAGAAAATGCGTAAACTGTTAGATATTCTAATCCTGCTTCAACAGCTGTTTCAACAATATGTCTTACAGCTTTAACACCCTCTTTGTGACCATTAACCATACTAGTTTTATGCTTATCTGCCCAACGTCCATTACCATCCATTATAATTGCAATGTGTTTTGGCATTCGCTCTTTATCTATCTGTTGGATGAGTTGTTTATAATTCATACTAACCCTTTTTTATTTTCCATAATCGCAAAATAAATTCTACGTTCCTAATATCCTTGATATTCATAAGCACCAATATCAATATTACTTCCTACTACTCTTGCATTACCATCTATGTCAGTACTTGGAATACCCTCAACATTCCTGTTTCCTGAATTAATACAGGGTGAATCTGATGATAATCGATAATAGCTGTCTTCAATAAAACCAATATCATCAGTAAAAATATTATTCCCGTTATCTGTATAATTGTCAGGAAAATTATCTTGCATTAATACTGAATAAGAGATAAGAATTGATGAATCTTCTGTTGATGAGACACAATTGATACTACCAGGAAAATCATATCTTTTTAGGATAGTATTTGTAACTTCAGGGAAAGAATATGTATTACTATAAATGCATACTTCACCATCGTAAATAACCGTAAATGAGTTATTCACTATTTTTGGATTTGATTCTTCATAGCATGCTACACTATAGCTTCCATCAAATATAACATTGTTGTATATATATGGTGATGAACCATTCTGGCATTTGATACCAGTTCCTCGATATCCTACTGGCCTTTCCAAATCCTCCCTACTATTTAAACTAATTTTATTGCTTCTAATTTGCGGAGAAGAATTATTGCAATAAATGGCTGTTAAGGGTCCTATTCCATAAAAAAAACAATTTTCAATTAACCCATTTGAATTCAAGAATGCTAATCCTCCTGAATAATGGTTATCACCATTTGAAGTATGAAAAAAATAACTCATCTCACAGTATTGAAATATACTATTCGTTATATTATTTTCAAGAACAACATTTCCCCACCAACCATCCTGATCAGCTCTAGAAAAAACGATAGGTTGATTATTTGTACCTATTGCTTTAATAGTACCATGAACTAATATCATACCCACTTGTAATGAATCCAAGTGAAAACCATAAAGGTCTTCAGTAGCTTTAAACAAAACTTCAACACCTGAATCAATTTTTAAAGTCTCTCCTTCATTTACTGTAAAACAACTATCAATATATACTGGAGAATCTGAAATCTTCCAATGGTAATCATAGTTTGTAACAGGAGCTGTTGAATTGCTACAACTAATAATAATTAAAAAGGGAATAGTTAATAAATATAGTATTTTCATTTATTTTTTTCTCCTCTTTTAAATCTAATAATTTTACTAATTAACCAGCTAACCATTTTTTCTTCCTGCTAATTTCTTCAGGAAGGCATTCATGAAATCATCCAGATTTCCGTCCATCACACTGGAAATATTACCAGTTTCGTAGTTTGTACGATGATCTTTAACCATTTGATATGGATGAAACACATAAGAACGTATCTGATTTCCCCAGCCAATATCAGTTTTTGTACTTTCTTGTTTTTGTCGTTTTTTTTCACGTTCCTCTTCATAATGCTTATAAAGTTTGGATTTTAATATAACCATTGCAACTTCGCGATTACGTAATTGAGAACGTTCATTCTGGCATTGTACAATAATATTTGTTGGGATATGCGTGATCCTTACAGCAGAATCTGTAGTATTCACACCCTGTCCACCTTTCCCGCTGGCACGGTATGTATCAATTCTAAGATCACTCGGTTCTATTTCAATTTCGATATCATCTTCGATCATAGGATATACAAATACAGAAGCAAATGATGTTTGACGTTTTCCTTGAGCATTAAATGGTGAAATTCTTACAAGCCTGTGAACACCAGATTCAGCTTTTAAATAACCGTAAACATAATCTCCAATAATCTCAATTGTAACACTTTTCAATCCTGCTTCATCTCCTGATTGATAATCAACTATCTCTATTTTATATCCGGTTTTTTCTGCCCAGCGTTTATACATTCTAAATAGCATTTCAGCCCAATCTTGCGATTCTGTCCCACCAGCACCAGGATGAATTGTGAGAATCGCACTGTTAGGGTCTGTTTTCTCATTAAGAAGGAATTGTACTTCAGTACTGTCTACCAAAGGTTTCTCTTTTTTTAAAACTTCAAAAGCTTCTTTAAGAAGAGTTTCATTATTATCTTCATTTAAAAGAATGATATATGTTTCAAGATCATCTTTAATAGTGGCAAGACGATCATCTTTTTTTATCTGATTTTTTAGTTGATTTAGCTCTTTGGTCATTTTAGTCGCTCTTTTCTGATCCGACCAGAAATTGGGTTTTTCCATTTCTGTTTCAAAATTTATAATTTTCTGCATTATACCAGCAGTGTCAAAGTAACCTCCGAATTTCAGATATTCTATTTATTACTTCTTTACTTTGTTTTATAAAATCTATTAATTCCATTGAATCTCCTTAATCAAATGAGCTTAAAGTGTTCTTCATAAAAAAATGTCTGTCTTTCTGAGGAAATCTTCAGAAGAATTTCTTACGAAGAATCTCATTATAAGCAGAGATCTTTCCAAAGAATAACGTGCGAGATTAGTCAGGATGACAAGAACACTCTATTATACATAACTCATAAATGAATTTCTAATATTTATTCTGAGTGTTAAAAAATATATGTTGAAAATTATATCAATAAAAACTTCCGGGTAAAAGGTAACTTTTTACTTCTTCGTTATAATATCTATCCGTCATTGTTGCTATAAAATCACGTACAACCTCAGAATCACCGAACTTCTCACGATATGAACTATCCTTCTTATTTAGGAAATGCAGGAATATTTTTGATTTTGAATTATTCTCTTTTATGTCTTCAAGATATTGTTCAAAGAGAACTTCCATACTTCTATCAATTCTTTCTTGTGCCTTTTTTATATCTTTATTTGTATAGATGCGTTGATAATTAAATTTCTTCAATTTAAATAAATAGTGAGAAGTTTCTTCATCAAGCGCAACTTGATCTTTCCCGTGACTATTTAAAATAACACTTTTAACAAGTGTATCAATAATCTCGCTATTGGTGTAGCCAAGATGTTCTGCACAATCTTTTGGAATCTCTTTTCTATCCATTATCTTTAATCTTATTGCATCCTCAATATCTTGTCCAATATAGGCAATTGTATCTGATATTCTTACAACGCAACCTTCCAAAGTAAATGGCATCCAATTTAGTTTTCCACCTTCTTTCCTTACTTTTACATATTCTTGAATATCCTCTTCAGCTTTATCTCTTTGCGGATGTAAAACCTGGTTATGCACTTCCCCATCATGGGAAATTATTCCGTCTCTAACCTGGAATGTCAGGTTAAGTCCTTTCCCTTTTCTGGAAATATAATCAACAACATGCAGGCTTTGAATATTATGGTGAAATTCTCCAATACCGGCATTCTTGCAGATCTTGGATAGTGCAACTTCTCCATCGTGACCAAAAGGTGTGTGCCCCAGATCGTGTCCTAAAGCAATTGATTCGACGAGTTCCAAATTTAAACCCAGCATATTGGCTATAGTTCTGGAAATTTGAGATACATAAGTTGTATGCAAACTTCTGTTGGACATCTCTTCATCAAACATATTGGTAAAAGAGAAAACCTGAGTTTTCCCCTGGTATCTCCGGTAGGCACCACTATGTAGAATTCTATCTCTATCAATTGCAAACTCCGTTCTGATAAAGCAATTGTCGTCTGGCTTTAATCGATAAGCTTTTTTATTCTTGCAGGCAAACTCGCTGTAATGCTCACTCGAACGAACCACAAATTCATTAAAGAGTTTAATAAATCTTTCTTTATCCATTATATACTCCGGTACTTCATAAAATACGGTTCAAACCCCTCTTCTCTTTTCTTCTTTTCAAAATATGTTTCAATATGTCCTTCATCTGCTTCTCTTGTAAACCCTTTTTTATAAATTGGAATAAAATCTTGCTTTTCCATGAAGTGCTCTAATATCCAAAAAGCATAATCTTCATGATCGGTAGCTATATCAACAATACCACCCTTGATGAGTAATTTGTGAAGAATATCAATAAATTCAGATTGGATGATCCGTCGATGAAAGTGCCTCTTTTTTGGCCACGGATCAGGATGTTGCAGAAAAATTTTTTCAATTGAATTTGGTGGAAGGAACTTAATAGTTTCTTCATTCAGGTATATTTTAGCAATTCTTACATTTTTGAGTTTTTTTTTATAAAGTTTACGGAATATTGTTTTAACTCGGTTTTCTTTGAGGTCAATTCCTATAAAATTTATATTCGGGTTTTGCTGAGCAATTTTTATGAGAAATTCTCCTCTTCCACTTCCTATCTCAATATGTACCGGATTTCCATTTCTAAATACTTTTTGAAAATTCAGCACTTCATTTTCTTCAATCTGTAACTCGAAGAAACTTCTACTCTCTTCTAATATTTCATTATCTGTTAACATATTGGTGCTAAAAATGTTGATATGTGTTTGATGTCAATAAAACATAATATAAGTTTATGAATAATACATCTACTATCTTCAGTCATTGCAAGGAGTGCAACAACAAAGCAATCATTTTTTTCTATTCTTTCACATTATAGATTGCTTCGTAAGTTTCAGTGAAAAGGAAACTCGCAAAGACAAATTTCAAAATATCATAAAATATCATCTATTCCCAAAATCCTGCATCAATACTCTCGGATCGAAACGATCCGATAAAACATAAGGTTCAATCGAGACGATTGAACCAGCACTACTTTTCGTGTAAATAAAACAAAAGCCCCTCAGCTTACACTAAAGGGCTATTTATGATTTGTCTTTTTTATTTCAAAAGAAGCATTTTCCTATTAACTGTAGAACTCTCTGTTTGTAATTTGTATAAATACACACCAGAGGCTTGATTAGAAGCATCCCATTGGAAATTATGCTGTCCTGACTCAAATTTATGTGTTTCAACTAATTGACCTTTGATGTTGAATATTGAGAGTATACCGATTTCATATTCTTTTATATCAAATTTTATTGTTGTGAGCGGATTGAATGGATTAGGATGGTTCTGTGAAAGCATAGTCTCTACAGGAATAATTTCATGTTCAGTTCCAGTTACAGTGACTTCAATGTAATTTTCTTTTATTTCCGTATCTTCATTGATGCTATTGGAGATTGTTAATGATACTGTATAAACTCCAGCCTCGTTGTAAATATATATTGGATTCTGTTCATTACTATCAATAATTCCATCATTATCAAAATCCCACATCCATCCAATTACATCTCCTGTAGATAAATCTATAAAATGAACTTCATGTGGTGCTTCACCAAAAATAACATCAGCTTCAAAATCTGCAAGTAATGGTTCTATGACAGTAATATAATCTT
>JAVCCF010000112.1 GCA_030765625.1 Candidatus Tenebribacter burtonii | reverse complement strand
GGTATGGAAAAAGCACGAGATACAATGAAGAATATTGAGATACCTGATGTAAGTGAGATAATGACAGAAGTTCAAGATAAGATTAAACATGTAATGAACAAATTCTCAAGTTCGGATTTTAAAGAGCAGACTGAAGAGAAGATAAATGAAGGAATCTCAAAAGTAGTTCAGGAAGTTCATGAAAGAGTTAAAGATCGTGATCTAACAGATAATGAACAATACAAAGTTGATGAGAGAAGTAGGTTGAAGATCCTGCAAATGTTAGCTGATGGAAAGATTACAGCGGATGAAGCGGAGAAGCTGATAACAGCAATGGAAGGTAGATAATGGAAGAGAAGAAACGAATTATCAACATGGTGGCAGAAGGTAAGATATCAGCCGAAGAAGCTGTTAAACTTCTGGAAGCCCTGAATCCAAAACCTGTAAGTTCAAAGATGGGTAGAAAACTGCACATTCTTATAACACAGGAAGGAAGCGAAAAACCAAAACTGAATCTTTCAATTCCGGTAAAACTAGCTCAGATTGGAATGAAATTCATTCCTAAGAATGCCAATTTTGATGCTCACCTGGAAAGCACTAATTTTGATTTCTCTTCAATTAATTGGAAAGAGATCATGGATATGGTTTCCAGCGGTGAAGTGGGAGATCTATTTAATATGGAAGTGGAAGAAGATGATAAACCACCAACTACAATCAGGATTTATGTGAAGTAATTTTATGGAATTAACGGCTTTAAATCAAGATAAAAGCTGGTCTGGTTTAAAACGAATATGGTCAATTATTCAATTTATTGGTTCCTTTTTTTGCAGACGCTTACATACTTGTAGTTAATAGATTTCTAAAGTTAAATCAAAAATCAATGTTATCTTAACTGGGATTGTTCATAAGTTTTTTTTATGTCTCTACCGATGATATTAAGTGCAGAACATTCCCATTCCTAACTACGATTGGGAATCTCACTTCAGGATTCATAAATTCCCGCTTTTGCGGGAATGATCAGAAAATATCAATTATTAATTATATAACATCCGCATCTTTCGGGATGATCTTTTACTATCTCATCACTTTTTACTTTTCTAATGATCCATAAAATTAGGAAATCTCCACCAGCTAAAATAGTGAAAAGAGTTCCATAAATCAGCAGCCAGCTCTTTCCAAAAATTAAAGCAACAATAGAAGGAATTAATCCCAATAGAATTGCAGGGAGAAGTAAAGCAATACGATAAACAGATGCTTTCAGTGGAATCCTGCAATGTGCAAATGGTGTGAGATATTTCCATTTTATTCCAATTTGAACCTGGTTAAATGAGAGTTTTCCAAAGATAATAAATCCAGCTGCATGAAAAACTTCATGCAGAAAAGAACCCAGAATAAAAGCAATGATGAAATATGGAAGAGCAAGGTAAATTAAAAGAAAACCTTTGGTGAATGTTTGCCAGTCCCAAATAAATATAAATGGAAAAACCAGGCTAGCGATCGAGATCAATACAATTGGAATTGCGTAAAGGTTTGCACTGATGGTTGAGATGGAAAGATCTTTCATTAATTACTTAAAAAACTCGTAACCAAAAAGAATATATATCTCAGAATCGATTCCGGATATTACACCTCTATTTATTCTTCCAATACGCATTATCATTCCATTGGAATTACGAAATTTAAGTTCATATCCTAAAATAGGTTTTCTGTTTTCAGCTTGTGTCCAGCTTATATCCATTCCCCATTTTTCAGAAGCAAAACGAAATCCTAGAAGAGGCATATGAATTGTTACTTTATCTTTGATCGATGTTTTGTCATCCTCATAATTTATCTCTGTACGTTTAATTCCACCGTAAAATCCATAAGTGAAATAAGAATCTTTGGTTGCGTAATTTGCAAAACTGTGCAGATAAAAATTATACGATCTTAATAAACTGAATCTATCATCAGACGAATAGACTTTTTGAAATGTGGCACCACCGATTCCCATTATATCAACAATATTAAAAATATCCAATTGTGCTTGAAGACCAAGAATAGGCTGATCATATTTATATTCGGGATATTCAAGATAATATGCTGCTGCATTTAGTCCAAAGATATATTGCATTGAGTCTGCTGTTAAATAGTTACTTATAAAGATCAATATTACAATAATCAGGAATTTAAGTTTTTTCATTTTTATCACTCTCTAATGCTTACTTTTAAATATCAGTTCAGAGAATTACAGTTCCTTGTCCAGAAAAATTCTGCTTTCTTTTGGATTATCTCGTTTTTCCAAATCGGTAATATAGAATCCATCAGATAGAGCAAACTGAAGCATTGCTTTGTGTTTATTGCGTGTTTTCATTTTAATTTTTTTTATGCCTTTTTCTTTAACCCTGTTTTGTTGGTAATATGCAAGTTGTTTTGCGATATGATTCTTCCTAAATTCAGGGACAACACCTCCCATCCAAGAATAGAAATAACCATCAATTTGGTAGCCTACTTTAAACCCTGCAATTTTTCCTTTCCAATAAGCAATAAGAATAAGATGCCATTTATCTTTTAATCTTTTTTTATATTCACTTATTTCGTAAGGATCTTTAAATTCAGGTATCTGTTTAGAAGTTTCCACAACTTGCTGAACTGTTCCCTCAACAATTTGTAGGTTCTTTGTTATCAGCATATCACTATAAGAATTATTTATCAAGTCTTCATTGTTAATTTGGAATAATGAGATGTATTCTTTACATTGCTCATAAAGTTTTTCTGCTCCGATCTTTCCGGTTTTGTCAATAGCCTCTATTTCCACAAAACTGCCCAATTCTTCAACTTCATCAATATGGAATTTTATATTATCAATATAATATATTTCTCTTTTTTTGTTAACAACGATAAGAGTACCAATTGCCTTTTGAAGTTGCTGTTTTATAAGGTCTTCTTTTCTGGGATGATAATACAGAACATCAGAACGTTTTGGACCTGAAATATCTTCTCTATCGTAATAAACAAGGCTGTATTCAATATTGCCTTCCCGCATTTTCAGTCGTCCGTTCTTCACTTTAAAATATGTATCTTTCTGGTTGTCCGTTCCCTTAAAAAGTGCTTTTTTTTGTGTGAGTATTTTTCGAATCACTTCCGAATTATTGCATCTTGCTTTGATTTCAATATTTAAAACTACCAAATTTGTTAACCAATTTGAGCACTATAAATTTCAACTAATTTGTTAATAGCTATATCAATTTCATTCTTTGTTGTCATTCTACCGGTTGAGAAACGTATAGTTCCCATAGCATATTCTACTGGTACATTCATGGCTTCTAAAACGTAGGAAAATGAAGTACTATTGGAATGACAAGCTGCTCCTGCTGAAGCTGCGATCTCCAGGAATAAAGAATGCTGGAAATATTCATTCATATTCAGAAAGCTTACGTTTAAAGTATTTGGTAATCTTTTCTCAGGATGACCGTTTAATCTTACGTCAGGGATCTTATTGACTAATCCGTTCCATAATCGATCACGCATTTTTTTCATATGTTCATAATTTTTGGAAAGATTTCGTCTGGCAATTTCACAAGCTTTTCCTAAACCAACTATCTCAAGGATATTCTCTGTTCCTGCTCGGTAGCCGTTTTCTTGTTTAGCTCCAAGCATCAATTTCTCTAACTTTATTCCCTGCTTAACATAGAGTACTCCAATACCTTTTGGTGCGTAGATTTTATGTCCCGCTATTGAGAGTAGATCAACATTTAATTTTGTGACATTAACAGGAATCTTACCCAGAGATTGAGCTGCATCAGTATGCAGACATATTCCATTTTCGTTAGCAATTTTAGCTATTTCTGTTATTGGTTGGATTGTTCCTACTTCATTATTAGCATGCATTATGGAAATTAGAATAGTATTTTCTGTAATTGTTCTTTGAACAGATTTAACCGAAATCAATCCATTTTTATCTACCGGAAGATAAGTTACTTTAAAGTTATGTTTTTCAAGATATTTACACACTTCGATAATAGCTGGATGCTCTATAGCAGAGGTGATAATATGGTTTCCTTTATGACGGTTAGCAAAAGCATAACCTCTTAAAGCATAATTATTTGATTCGGTACCACCACTTGTGAATATTATCTCTTCCGGTTTGCAATTGATAAGTTTTGCAACCTGTTTTCTTGCATTTATCACCACCTTGTTGGACATAATTCCAAACCAATGAGAGCTGGAAGGGTTTCCAAACTTCTGTTTTAAAAATGGCATCATGACATCTGCAACTTGAGGGTCAACAGGTGTTGTTGCATTATAATCAAGGTATATTGGTTTCATTAATTAATTCCTTAATATATCTCAACAGATTTTAATGATCATTTATTTAGCCATTTTCTTTAGCTTAGTTATTCGTTTCTTTTGGACACTAGCTTGTTTATGCGCATCAAAGTGCATTTTCTCAACAGTATATAAGAAATCAAGAAGGTCTTGATTAGATAAATTTCTTACTTTTGTTTCTTTTGCTAAGAACGCTTCAGCTTTTTTATTCCAGAATGAAATCTTAGCTTCTTGTGCAGTTAGCAATCCGGCTTTTTTAAATATTTTTAGAAGCTCATTATGAATTGTTGAATTTTTTGGATTTTTAAAGTTGGAAATTCTACCATCATCAGCAATTGAAGTTGATTTAAGTTCCAGATACGATGCTTTTGGCAAGAACAAATGAGAAGAATCAGCATCGTCGATGTGTGTGTTGACCGATACAATGAAACTACTATTTTTTATGCGTTTTTTCTGTTCTTCACAAGGTAACTCACCATAGAAAAGTACGAAATTATAATTATCCGGTTCACCTGCATTGATACCTATTTTTTGGAATCCTCTGAAATTATTAAATTTAGATGTTGGGATAATCCCTGATCCTTCTTCAAAATTACAAACTAGAGATGAAATAGCCCAAATGTTCCAAATAGATTCTTCTGAGATAAGATCACGATTATACATAAATACTGTTTTTTCAGGAAGATCAACTTTCAAGGGATCAATGTTTTGTCCAATATCATCAATATCATCCATCTCTTCTTTAACCAATTCAATATTATATTGCAGGATTTTTTCCAGTGTTTTTACAATTGGGTCATCATTAAATAGTTCATCAGCAAAATCGTTATAATCGCTAGTTTCTTGAGTTATTAAAATCAATTTTGCACCATTTCTCTGTAATCTGCGAGCAATGGTTTTATGAACCTTGCTCATCTTACCTACTAAAACGATAGACTCTGCTTTTTCAAGATCATCATATGTTTTTGTATAAAGATTTGTATCTTTAAGCTTATCAACAAAACTTTCATAGATAGATAGAGAAGATACTTGTGATCCTATTTTTTTTGCTACATGCTGTATTAAGAGTGTTTCTTCAATTGATGAAGTTGGAGATATGTAGATCATTTTAGTTTTAGCATTCTCCAATTTTTTACGGATCATTTCTGCGGCTGTGTCCATTTTATCTACTGGAAGCCAATGGTCGTTTTCTCTTTGGTAAGGAATTGTGATCCTGTCTTCATCTTCAAATATCTGCCAGCCGAACTTTCCGTCAAAGCATAGATCTCTCTGATTAAATGTTTCTCCATCAGCAGGTTCGATAATTGTAATATGGTTATCTTGAACACTTACTTCTATATTACATCCTGTTCCACAGAGACCACAATTCTGAGTTGTTTTCTCACTTAGATGTGGATTTAGTTTTGTATTTGTATTTTTTGGAAGTAAAGCTCCAACCGGGCATACTTCAATACACTTACCGCAGATCTCGCAGTTTGTTTTAGAAAGGCTTCCTCCAAATTCAGGTGCCACATAAGTTGTAAATCCGCGGAATATGTAACCCAAAACCCCAGGTCCTTGAACTTCAGCACAAATCCTTACACATCTGCCACAATTAATGCATTTATTTGCATCACGCCGGATAAACGGATGGCTATCATCTATTGGATGTTTGTTCTTATCACCGATAAACAGACCAGCATCAATTTTATATTCAGTAGCATATTTACGAAGATCACAAGTCTTGTTTACATTGCAACCACATTCTAAGCATCTATCGGCTTCTGCACGTGCATCTTCTTCCTCAAAACCAAGTTCTACTTCCCTGAAATTTGAAGCCCTAACTTTTGGTTCTAATTCCGGCATCTTGAAACGTGGGATTTCTTCATATTGTTCAAATTCTTTCGGGTCAACATCTTTAAGTTTCTTTTCCTTTTTGGAATCGAACAGCTTTATTGGGTCGATTATTGGCTGGTTATTCAGAAATCTATTAATTGCTTCTGCAGCTTTTCTACCATCTGCAATAGCTTCAATTGCAGTTGCTGGTCCTCTACGGAAATCACCACCGGCAAAGATCTTACCGAGACCAGTAAATTGTGTCTCTTCATTGGCAACAACAGTATCCCATCTAGTTAATGGTAATTCTTTACCCTTGATTTGGTTTGCTTTTTTGGTAACAAATGCAACTTCTGGTTTTTGAGAAATTGCTGCAATCACAGTCCCATATTCCTCTTTAAAAAATTCACCTGTTGGTTCAGGTCTCCTTCTTCCACTGTCATCAGGTTCACCAAGTTTCATTTTTTCCATTTTAATTGCTTTAAGCTTTCCTTTCTTTCCAAGATTTTCTACTGGATTGGTAAGGAAATGAAATTTAATTCCTTCTTCTTCAGCAGCATCTACTTCATATGCTTCAGCTGGCATTTCCTGTCTAGTTCGCCGGTAAACAAGAGTGACATTTGCTCCTAGTCTAATAGCAGTTCTAGCACAATCAATAGCAGTATTGCCACCTCCAATTACAGCCACTTTCTTTTCAAGTTTGATCTTTTTCCCTAACATTAAGTCTCTTAAGAAGTCGACACCCAGGAAGCAACCTTCAAGATTGTTTCCTTTTACTCTCATTGGAACAGCATTTTGTGCACCAATAGCCAGGTAAACAGCGTCATATTTTATATTCAGTTTAGAAAGAGTTATATCTTTTCCCAATTGGGTTTTATATTTAATATTCATACCGTTCTTGCACATGAGTTTAATTTCTTTATCCAGGATTTTCTTAGGAAGTCTGTATTCAGGGATACCATATCTTAACCAACCACCTGCTTTTGGTGCTGATTCAAAAACTGTAACATTATAACCTTGATTAGAAAGATAATATCCACAAGTAAGTCCGGAAGGTCCTGCTCCAACTATTGCAATATTTTTTCCATTGTTTGGAGCTTTTTTGGGAACATAAGGAGTTTTACTTAATATATCAAAATCAGCTACATATCTTTTAAGCTGACGTATAGCAACAGGTTCTTCGACAATTGATCTTCGACATTCTGCCTCACAAAAAGCGGGACATACTCTTCCAATAGAAAGTGGCATGGGTAATGTTTCTTTAATTACTTTTACAGCTTCCCGATATTGTCCATTTGCGATCAATGAAACATAACTTTGGATATCAACATGATCTGGGCAAGCAACTTTGCACGGTGCTTCGCAATCTGCATAATGATCTGAAAGCAAAAGTTCCAGAGCCATTTTACGTGCTTTATGAACTTCTTCCGAATCTGTTTCAATTTCCATTCCTTCTATTGCTTCAGTTCCACAGGCAGTTACAAAGCCTTTTCTATCTTTTACTTTTACAGCACAAACCCAACATGAACCGTAAGGTGATAATTCTTTGTCGTGGCATAATGTAGGAATTTGAATTCCGATATCATTTGCTACATCTAGTATTTTTTTACCTTTTTCGGTTTTAATTTCTTTTCCATTTATCTTTATAGTGATCATATCAATTATCCTTTTTTGATAGCATCGAATTTGCAGGCATCATAGCAAGCACCACATTTAATACATGCATTCTGATCTATATAGTGAACTTGTTTCCGTTCACCGGAAATACAATTTACGGGGCATTTCATAGCACACACTGTACACCCAATACATTTATCTTCAATTATCTCATATTTGATAAGTGCAGTGCAGACTCCTGCCGGGCAAATTTTGTCATTAATATGAGCAATGTACTCTTTCCGGAAATATTTTAGAGTTGTTAATACAGGATTTGGAGCAGTTTGTCCAAGACCGCATAGAGAACCTTTTTTAATATTCTCCGAAAGTTCTTCTAATGTGTCCAAATCTTCCATTTTCCCCTTACCTTCAGATATTTTTGTAAGAATTTCAAGCATACGTTTTGTTCCAACCCGACAGAAAGTACATTTTCCACAAGATTCATTTTGTGTAAAATTAAGGAAGAATTTAGCAATATCTACCATACAGCTAGATGTATCCATCACAACCATACCGCCAGAACCCATAATGGCACCTGTTTTATTAATCGAATCGTAATCTACAATTGTATCTAAAAGTTCAGCTGGAAGACAACCTCCAGAAGGACCACCTAATTGTACACCTTTAAACGGTCTCTCGGTTTTCATCCCGCCGCCAACATCATAAATCACATCTCTAAGCGACATTCCCATTGGAACCTCGATCAGTCCGCTATTTTTTATCTTTCCAGCTAAAGCAAATACTTTAGTTCCCTTGCTCTTTTCGGTTCCATATTTTGCATACTCTTTTGCACCATTTAAAATGATCCATGCAATATTTGCAAAAGTTTCTACATTATTTATATTTGTTGGTTTTCCCCAAAGACCAGATTGTGCAGGGAATGGTGGTCTGATAGCTGGCATACCACGTTTACCTTCGATAGATGCCATCAATGCAGTTTCTTCACCGCAAACAAAAGCACCGGCTCCTTTCTTAATATGGAGTTCAAAATTAAAATCAGTTCCAAAAATTTTATTTCCTAAATATCCTTTTTCAGTTGCTTGTTCAATTGCTATTTCAAGATGTTTAATTGCTAGTGGATATTCTGCCCGACAATAAATATAACCTTCGTCAGCACCAATTGCATAAGCTCCGATTATCATTCCTTCGATAACACTGTGAGGATCACCTTCTAACACACTTCTATCCATAAATGCACCTGGGTCACCTTCATCAGCATTACAAACAATATATTTCTTTTCATTCTGGGCGTTATAAGCAAATTGCCATTTCAATCCTGTTGGAAAACCAGCTCCACCGCGTCCGCGAAGACCGGAATTTTTTATTTCATTGATAATTTCTTCACGGCTCATACTCTTCATAGATTTTTCTAAAGCGCTGTAACCATCTTTTTCAAGATAATCTTTGATTGAGACGGGATCAATTATACCGCAGTTGCGCAGAACTATTCTCTTTTGTTTTTTAAATGTTTTATTTTCACTTCCCTTAAGAATGTTTGAAATTATCACATTTTCTTCGACAGGTTTTCCCTTAGAAAATGCATCAATAATGTCACCAACATTTTCTGGAGTAACATCTCCGTATGTAATAGATTTTTTTTCTTCTTTATAAATTTCTACAAGGGGTTCAACGAAGCACATTCCGATACAAGCAGTTTTTTTTACTTCAGCATCAATTTTATTTTTCTTGATGTGTTTTAGTATAGCATCATAAACTTCTCCAGCACCAGCCGCCAATCCGCAACTTGCTAAACCAACTTTTATTACTAAACTCAAATTAATCTCCTACTCGTATTTCTTTAATATCTTCCCAATTGAATCGGGGGTTAATTTGCCATATGTATTATCATCGACCATAATAACAGGGGCAAGGCTGCAGCAACCAAGGCAGGCTACAGATATTACCGTGAAGTTTCCATCTTTAGTTGTATCTTCTTCACCAGATAGATTTAACTGATTGTTGATCTCATTCATGATGGAATTCGCATTGGAAACATGGCAGGCAGTTCCTTTACAAACTCTGATAATGTGTTTTCCTTGTGGTTTTAATCTGAACATTGTATAAAATGTTGCAACACCATAAATATGTGCAAGTTTGATCCCTGTTGTTTCTGAAATGTAACTCATTATTTCTTTTGATAAATATCCTTCGATATCTTGAGCATTTTGCAGAAGTGGGATCAAAGCACCTTTCTTTCCAATAAATTTGTTAATTGCAATGTCAATCTCGGTTTTATATTTCATAATTTTATATACTCTCCCAAAGATCTTATTTGAAAGTAGGTTTTTAAAATCAGGAAATGGATGTCAAATGTTTTTTATAAATGAGTATTTGTAAGGGAAAATACTAAAAAAGATATTTTTATAAAGAATAAGAAATTTTTAAATATGCTTGCTGGTTGCCATATTCACTTATCTCATTAATTTTATTATTTGCAGAATTATAACCTATATAAAGATAACTACGTTGCTTAAACTGCCAGCGAAGATTAGAGAAGAAACCAACATGCTGTGAGTAATCACTATATTCATCATCAGAGTTAGTATAAGCATACTCATAATTATTAAATCTAATTCCAGTTGTGATATCAAGTTCATTAGAGAGACTGAGAGATATATCTGTATTTGCAAGCCAGTAATTATCATCAACATAATCTACTTCAGGAATATTGAAATAATTCATGTTATCAGCTGTAATTGAGTAAGAAGCGTATTTATTGATTATACCTCTTAACCCCAATTGAAAATAACGACCTTGATAATCATTATGAAGAGTATAAATTATATAATTACCATAATTGATTCCAATAAAAACACTAAATAATTTGGGTTTGCTCCAATTTGTCTGCAGGCTAACTTGATATTTATTGAAATATTTACCTGACCACAATTCTTTTACTGATATACAATCAAGCTTAAAATCCAAATGATAATTGGAGTTCAAATTCAGGTCGAAGTTTGCATAGCGTTCTAATAGTTCGCTTGTATGATTATCAATTTCTTCACTTAAATTAATATTTGATGTGATCGAACGTAAGATATTGTTATTAAATTCCTTTAATAAAGTAGAATTAAGATTCCAACCGTAATAATCATCCTCATAGATCTTACCCATATCAACTGCATAATTTTTGCTCATTTGTGTTGTGCTTAATGTAAAATTGAAATTATCATTTCTATAATCATATCCTACAATTCCCAAATATCCATTGTTTGTACCATTCTCGAGTGTGTTCTTAGTAGAAAGGTTAATATCAAGCCAGAAAGATTGGTCTTTTTTAAATTCCCAATTTGGCTTTAAATGTAATACTTCATTATGATAATCTTTGTTCATTCTATTAAGAAGAGTAAATTGGAAACTGAAATTATCCGATGAAGGTTTTATTGCAATAATATTATAAATATCTTTTGAATCGACAATATAGTTGCCTAAAGCAACTTGTTTTACTTTAGAAGAGAGCATGCCGTATGTTAGTAAATTAGTTTTTCCTGTGAATTTTATTGCATAATCTGGTTGTACGATCTGTCGTGAATAAAATGAGGCTGAACTCACACCAAGTGCATTAAGATCCTTTATGAAAAAATATCTGTTCTCTGCGTAAAAAGAAGCATACTTAGAATTAAAATTGTTTGTTTCATCATCAATTGGTACATCCGAGAAATCAGGATTATATGTGGCTTTTAATTTAGAAGAAGAACTTGGATTAAAGGAGAGATCAAGCCCAATACTTTCATAATCAAATTTAGTATCATTTTCAAGTAGGTCGTATTTTACGATAGAAAAGGGGCGTAAATAAAAATTTCTATTTCTTCGAATTTCTTTATTGATAGATATGTCTATTGCCTTTCTAAAATAATCTTTTCCCATTTGTGTTGTCACGAATGGTATTGTATAATATTTATCGTCATTCTTTAAATAACGAGTTAGGATTATTTTCCAATTATATGGTGGTTTCCCATTGAATCTAAGATCCTTGAACGGAACTTTCATTACAACAATCCATTTAGAATTTTGGTTTGTAAAAGAATAATCGTAAGAGCTGTTCCAGTCATAATCTAAGGAAAGTGAAGTAGAACGTACAAAATCAGATTTATTTCCAAGAGGGAATGCTATAAATCCATAAGCATAATAATTTATTTGATCAGTTATTATTTGAACGCAAAGTTGATCTGCTTGTGCGGAAACATCATAAGAAGAATATTTCCCAATCATGAAATTCTCATCTGTTTCAGCTTCCCATGAAAAATATAGATTTTCGTTATCATGCCAGATCCAACAGTTTGTTTCAAGTAAAATGCTAGATGAATCAGGTGGAATGCTGCAAAGGAAATTATTTATTTGATTCTGCTTTGAATACACTGGATTATCAGAATAAGGAACATTGAGTGCATGACAGAATGAACTTATAATAATAATCAAAATTATATAAATTATTATTTTATTTATCAAAAAATACCCTTAGTTATTCAGAAAATTGAAAGCCACTGGAAAAAATATTAACACATGCATCAACAACATTAGAATCGTAAAGTTTACCTTTATTAGTTGTAATTTCTTTCAGTGCTTTATCAATTCCTAAAGCAGCTCGATAAGGTCTATGTGCCGTCATTGCCTCCACTGTATCTGCAACTGAAATAATTTTTGCTTCAATAAGGATATCATCATCTTTGAGACCATTCGGATATCCACTTCCATCCAATTTTTCATGATGCTGGTGAACAATATCTGCAATTGGCCATGGAAAATCGATTTTAGCAAGAAGTTCATATCCTGTTTGACTATGTCCTTTTACAACTTCAAATTCAGATTTTCCTATCTTCCCAGGTTTAGATAAAATATCTGAAGGAACAGATATTTTACCAATATCGTGTATCATTGCAGCATATTTAACCCCCTGTAATTGTTCTTCCGTGATATTCATTTCTTTCCCTATTGCTATAGCCAGCTCACATACTTTTTTTTGATGACCGGCAGTATACGGGTCTCTGATCTCAGAAGTATATGACATTGCTTGAATAATGTCTTCAGTAGCTTTTTGCAGCATTGCAAAACTACGTTTAAGTTTTTCTTCTGCAAGGATACTTTCAGTATTATCATTTAGAAGAAGTACCGCACCAGAGTAGATTCCTTCATCAAAAATGGGAACTCCTTTTATTTTAACAATAGCTTTTTTATTTTCATGAGAAAATGTTTCTTCACCTTCAATTTCATTACCTTTTTTTAACTGGTTAAAAAGGCTTTTCCAACCAGCTTGATTAAATTGCGAAATTTGCGATATTAATTGTCCATTCAAATCGTTTGTGTCATCTTCTCCAGATGATAAAAATAATAAACTCTCTTGATTTAAATAATCTATCTCATGTCTTCGGTTCAATCTAATAATACCTGCTGGTGAATTTTCCAGAATTTCTTTATTTAGCTCGTAAAGATTACGGAATTTTTTTGCTGATATCTGTACTTCTTTGGTTTTTTCTGCAACCATATATTGCAAACTTTCATTGAAGTTCTTGAGTTTTTCTTCAGATCTTTTAAGTAGAATATCATTCATTTTTAGCCTGATGATTAGATAAACTCCGATTAAAACAAAAAGAGCTAAGGCAATAGAAGAGACTAAAACAAAGATTTGGATTTGATTTTCCATATAAATAATACACTCCCTGTCCAATAAATTAAACTGATCAATGTTGCATATTGTGCAAAAAACCAATAGTGTTGGAAATTTATGGATACAGTGTTACTTGCTAAAATGTGTAAACCAAAATATAGAGCAAATCCGGTGTAAATAAAGAAAGATTCTATATTTTCTACAAAAGTTTCATTGGATAATATTTTCTTTAGTATAAGAACTGTTCCAAATAATAACAAAATCATATTATAAAAGTCAGTTGTATTTATTGGATTATAAGTCTTTTTTGTATGAGATAATACGGCTGCTAATATTACTGGAACGGATAATATTAATAAAATAATTATTAGTATTTTGTTTTGATTTTTCCCTAAATTTAAGGAGATAAATAAAGCTTTTCCAATGATAAAAAATTCATAAATAGTTATTATAACCCAAAAGAAAAGATATATAAATCTCGCCAAAATTTTGTTATCTTCAAATATTATTGCAAACAAATCCCAAAAAATAAATATTAGGAGAAATATTACAAAAATTTTAATACTATACTTAGTTAATTGTGAATCTCCGGGGGTTTTTTTATAAACCAGAAACCAGCATATTAACACAATTGGGTGCAATACAGCTACTCCATATTGCTGTATAAAATTTACCATAAAATATAATTAAGAAATATCTAAATTTTATTAACTTCCACTCGGTACATATTCTTCTTCTTCATCCCATGGTGGGGGTCTGATGCCACCCTGAGCACTACAGATAAGTTCTCTTTTTTCGATTGAGATTTCTTCAACGATTACTT
>JAVCCF010000047.1 GCA_030765625.1 Candidatus Tenebribacter burtonii | reverse complement strand
GATGCCAACGGAAAATATTTTGTGAAGGAAGAACTTAAGATTCTACAAAACCAGGATAGTTGCTGGATGGATTATATGTGGCCTAAACCTGGTGCTGAAGAACCATCACTTAAAATATCTTATATTAGAAAAACTAAAGTGAAAGATGAAACATTAGTTATAGGAGCTGGTTATTACCTGGAGTAAGTAATTTAAAATATCGGCATCTAAAAAATTGCAAATTTTCTTCTGTGAGGAATTAGCTTTCAATGTTTGCTAAATTTGTCCTGCTGACATTACCTCGGATTCCAATATGATAGAGCTTACAAGGTTGTGTATTCAAACAAGCTTCAATATCTCGCAAAATACTCCTATAGGTTAGTTGGGCAAAACTCATACAGAGAAATTGATCCCAACAATTAAAATTCCGAATCTTATAATTTCCTTTATACTTCATAACTTTTTTATCAAACTCATAATTTGAGAAAATACTGCTTTACCTTCATTCATTTTTCATCTCTTAAAGATGAAGTAAAAAATGTAATTATGATTTCAAATCATAAAATATTTCTTGCCCTATTTTCTCCTCTAATAATCATCAGTCGAGTGTTTTTGATGTCTACTTAACAAAACAGCAGTTATTGAAAATGAAAGACAATTAATAAGGAGGAGAAGATGAAAAAAGCAATTATAGTTTTTTCTTTATTGCTTATTACAGTTTACATTTTTGCTCAAGTACCTGATTGGCTATGGGCAGAAAGTGCAGGTGGAACAATATCAGATTATGGATGCGGCATTGCTACTGATGACAGTGGGAACAGCTACATAACCGGCTATTTCATGGACACAGCCTATTTTGGTACAATTTCTCTAACCAGCAGTGGGGATGATGATATTTTTGTAGCAAAGTTGGATGTAGATGGTAACTGGCTTTGGGCAAAACGTGCAGGAGGAGACGATGATCCCCATGGTGATAGAGGCTATGGTATTTCTATTGATGATAGCGGAAACTGTTTTATAACCGGAGAATTTTGGGGTACTGCTTTTTTTGGTACTACTGAGCTTATCAGCAGTGGCAGTTCAGATATTTTTGTCGCCAAGCTGGATACAAATGGTAATTGGCTTTGGGCAAAACGTGCAGGAGGATCGAGTTCTGATGAAGGTAAGAACTTTGCCACTGACAATAGTGGAAACAGCTATGTAACTGGATGGTTTAGCTCAGCCAATGATATTAATTTTGGCTCGATTTCGCTTACAAGTTACGGTTACAGTGATGCCTTTGTCGCAAAATTAGATACAAATGGTAATTGGTTATGGGCAACCCATGCTGGAAGTGATTTGAATGATAGAAGTTTTGATATTGCAACTGATGGAATTGGAAATTGTTATATAACCGGATGTTTTGAAGATACTGCTACTTTTGCTACTACTGAACTTATTAGCAGTGGAGGTGATGACATTTTTGTAGCAAGGCTGGATATAAATGGTAACTGGTTATGGGCAAAACGTGCTGGAGGTACTCATAACGATGAAGGTTACGGTATTGGAACTGATAGCAGTGGAAACTGTTTTGCAACCGGATTTTTTTATACCACTGCAGATTTTGGATCCTTTTCACTTAACAGCAGCGGGCAAGGAGATATTTTTATCGCCAAAATGGATACAGATGGCAACTGGCTTTGGGCAAATCAAGCTGGAGGGTCAGGTAATAATAATGGTTATAGCATCTCTACGGATAGCAACGGAAACTGCTATGCAACAGGTGAATATGTTGCTGATGCATATTTTGGACCCTATTTTTTCAGCAATAATAATAATTACGATATTTTTGTAACCAGTTTGGATACTAATGGAAATTGGCTTTGGGCTACAACTGCAGGGGGAACATATTCTTTTGGTGACACCTCCTACGGTATCGCTACAGATAGCAGTGGAAACTGTTATGTAACCGGTGAATTTTTTGGAGCTGCCAATTTTGGTACTATTGGAATTACCGGTAACGGAGATAGCGATATTTTTGTTGCTAAGTTAGAAAACACTACTTCAGCCAACAATGTATTAATATCCACAAAAATGATGCTTACAAACTATCCTAATCCATTCAATCCATCGACAACAATTTCTTTTTCAGTAACACAAAATTCCGATTTTGTGAATCTTGAAATCTACAACATCAAAGGGAAAAAAGTGAAACAATTAATTGGTGATCATTTATCAGTTGGGCAGCATTCGGTTGTTTGGGATGGCAAAGATGAAACTAACAAACCGGTTTCGAGTGGAATATATTTCTATAAAATGAAAACAAACAATAATGAAGAAACTAAGAAGATGATATTAATGAAGTAGGGACAGAACATCGTTCTATCCGCAGATAGTTAACTATAGTTGGGTTAACAGTCACAACTTGACTCGTCTCATAAGTTTGTGGGATGAGTCGATAATTGCTAAATGAACGCATTGTTCTCACCCCATCCGGCAGCTGCCGGATCGGGGTAAGCCCAATATATTACCTTCCCAAGCGGAAGCTTAGGAAGGAGAATTAAGATGTGTAGGGATAGCTTACCGAGCTGTCCAAATATTACATGTTCAAAAAATTCCTTATAACCCAATCAATTTAAAAACACCAAATAATTTCAAGCAGGCAATTAGAATTGCTATCGTGAGAATTATTTTCACAAATTTCTCACCTCTGGTGATAGCAGCTTTAACTCCAATGAAAGCACCAATAATGTTTCCAGCAGCTAATACAAGACCGTACTTCCAAATAACTTTACCAGAATATGCAAAAATGATCACAGAAAAAATAGTATAGCTCATGATCATAAATACTTTTACAGCGTTAGCTTTGATAAGATCGAATTCTTCTACCAGATTTAAAGTAGCCAGAAGAATGAAACCAACTCCAACCTGAATTAAGCCACCGTAAAATCCAACTATCAAGAAAATAATAAATTCCAGCCATTTGGGTAATTTCTTGGTGAGTGATGATCGCTTTTTATGTGGTTTCAGCATTAAGATGAGTATGATGATAAATACAACTGCGAGGATCTTGTCGTAATAGGCAGAAGAAATATTTATAGCAGATATAGAACCTGCAATTGCACCAATAATAGCAGCGATAGTAATATGAATTATTGATCCCACTTCCAAAATTCCGTGTTTATGGAATCTACTAGTTCCAGTCATATTCTGGAGGAGGATGGCAACACGATTTGTGGCATTTGCCGATAGTGGATCTATCCCTGCAAGAATGAGAACCGGCAGCACAAGAGCCGAACCACCTCCTGCAAGTGTATTAATAAAACCCGCTATTATTCCAACCAGAAACAAACCAACTAATAATATCATATCTACTCGATTATTTTTTTTCTAAACTCTAAAATTCATTTCTTATGTCAAATATTATCATTAACTTTAACTGATTATATTCATATTGACATTGAAATAGCAATAAAAATGATAGGAATCGTTTTATGGAGGAATTAATGAAGAAAATGATATTTATATTGATGATCGCTTTATCAGCAAGTTTATGGTCAGATCTTAATTTCGGCAAAGGTCTATTTAATGATGGATTGTACGAAGAGGCAATAATTGAGTTTGAAAAAGTAATTTCTTACTCTCCGACATCTGATGAAGCTGAAGAAGCAATTTTTCTTATTGGAGAAAGTTATCGTGAAAAAGGTCAATTCATTAAGGCTGAATCAGCATATAATAGATTATTGGAAGGATTCCCCGGTTTATTATTCCGCGATAAAGTTCTGTATTATTTAGCTCAATCTCAATTTGATCAACAAAAATATAACAAAACTGCAGAAAATTTTAAGTTAATGATCATTACTTATCCAAATTCAAATTTCAGTAAAATGGCACTATCACAGTATTTGGAATGTTTATATAAAATGAATCGATATGATGATGTGATAATTGAGGGTAGAAAGATTGTGCAAAACTATAAAGATTATCATAATATTCCTGATGTTCTTCTTTGGCTGGCACAAGCCCGACTTGAGATGCAAATGACGGTGGAAGGAAAAAGGATCATCAATGAAATTATAACTGAATATCCTGATCATATTTCCAGATGGAAAGCTGTAGAAAAACAGATCGAGATCATGGAAAAAGAAGAGGGAACAAAAAAAGCTGTTGAAACTTTAGCTTCTATCCTTCAAAGCGAAATTCCACGTAATTTCGAAGAGAAACTCCATTCAAAATTAGCAAATTATTACATAAATTTGCAGGATTTTCCAAAAGCCTATTTTGAATTTTCTAATCTAATAAACAAATTTTCCAGTTCACTTCAGCTTGATGAGTACATTCTTAATTACACTTCTGTTCAGATGAAATTAAAAAAATATTCCGATATAAAAAATGATTATACAAAATATAAAAAAGTTTTTCGCGAAAGTGATAAACAGAATGACTATTTATTGCAAATAGCTAAGACAGACTTTTTATTGAAAGATCTAAATTCTGCAAAAGAGTGGCTGAATAAACTAATATCAGATGATGGTAAAATCTTATATAAAAAACAATTGTTAAATGCTGATATTTTACTTGCTTTGGGAAAATACACAGATGCTGAAAAAGAATATAAGAAACTGTTAAATAATGAATTTGCTTCAAGAGATGAATTAATGCTGGTACTGGGTGATATTTATTTCGAGAAATTTAGACAATACAATACAGCAAAGAAATATTTTCAGTGGATTTCAACTGAATATTCTGTAAATGATCTTCAAGATGAAGCTTCATATAAAATCGCATTATGTCTAGAAAAGTTAAATGATTTTGAAACGGCTGTAACAGAGTTGGAACAGATCGATCTTCAAAAGATAAAGAATTCAGAATTAAAAATAAAGATTACAAACAAATTGGAATATCTCAAGAAATTTAAAAGACGTGATTATGAAACTGCTTTTAATAATTTACTGAGTTCTTTATTAAATAACTCAAATAAAACAGATCCAAAAGAATTAAAAAATGATCTGCTTACAATTCTTATAATAGATCTCAAGAACTATGAATCTGCGATTAGAATTCTTGAAGATAGAACTGATCCGGAAAGCAATTATAAAAAAGCAGTATTATGGATAAAAATTGCAGAAAAATATAAGTATGAGTCAAAAGATAATCTGGCAAATGAAGCCTTGCAAAAAGTGGATTTAATAACTTCAAAATTAGATAATATAAATCATGCTGACTGGTTAGAGGAAATTTACATTCAGAAACAACTTGTACAAAACTCAGAACTTAACACAGAATTAATTACAAAGATGAGAACATTTGTTAGTAATTATCCAAACAGCATCGCTGCAAATGAGTTCAGATTGCAGATCGGGAACTATCATATTTCCAATGAAGAGGTTGAAAAAGCTGCAGAATATATTGTAAATCTTGTTAACAACTCTTCTATTGATGATGACGAATTTTATAATGTCAAGATACATTTAGCTAAATATTATTATAATACTGACCAGTATGAAAAAGCACTTCCTATTTATGAATTAGTTAATTTTAAGATTAATCTTTCTACTCCGTATAGATTGGTAGAATATGCAATTGTACTTAATGAAACTGGGAATCAAGAGGATTCGATAGAGAAATTCACTTTGCTTCTGGATAATGTGGAAGACCTGCATGGGATAGGTTCCATTGTATTTTATTTTACTAAACTCCTCAGAAGCTTGAATAAATTTGATGATGCAATTAAATATGAGCAACTCTTTCCAAGTGAGAATAGAAACGATGTTTACTACAATAGACTGGCAAATGATTATTTAAAGATAGGGAATAAAGAAAAAGCAAAAGAAACTTTGATGTATATTGTGGAAAAAAGTGAAGAAAATCTTTCCAAACTAGCTGATCTTCAGTTTATAACAAATGATCTTGAAATGGCAAAATATACTTATAATGAACTTGTAGAAATAAATAAAGCTAATTTGAAATATTATGAAATGCTCGGTCGAATAAATTTTATTCAAGAGAATTATCTTGAATCTGCTGTGAATTACAAAATAATTATAGATAAATTAGGTGATAATTCTTCAGGATATGATGATATCAGGGTTGTAGTTAAGGAAAACATAATTGCTTTATATAAAATTGAGAACAGACCAAAAGCTGAAACACTTGCCAAGAAATTTAAAAATCAATTAACTGAAAACGATAAAAATGAAATTGAGATCAGCCGCGGAATATATTATAAGAAAATTGATAAAAAGAAAGCTGAATCAATATTTACAAAATTGTTAAAAAAGAAAGATTTAACCAGTAATGTAATGATAAAAGCTTATTTCTGGCGGGGTATTGTAAGATTGGAAAAAGAAGAACTTGATAAAGCAGAAGAGGATTTCTCCACAGTTGCTAATTCAATTGATATAAATATGAGTAATCAAGCGCATCTTAAACTGGGAACAATATATTTTTCAAAAGAAAATTATCAAAAAGCACTATCTCATTATTATAAAGTAATAGAAAATGATGAGAATGGAAAACTGGCTTTTGATGCTGCCCGTAATTTTGCATTTGTCTGCAAAACAATGAAGGAATGGCAAAAGGCGATAGCTGCTTATCAGATAATTTTGGAGCGTTGGGGAGATGAAGGATTGGAAGCAAAAACAGTTTTCGATATTGCATTTTGTCACTTCAGAGATAAAAAATATTCTCACGCTATTGAAATGTTCACTCGCGCAATTCCTCTTCTTAAAGATGAAGAGACTCAAGCTGAAGCTCAATACTGGATAGGAGAATCATTATTCGGAATGGAAAGCTATGAAGATGCAGTTTCCGAATTGTTAAAGGTTGGATATAATTATCCTCAGTTCACTCAATGGGCTGCTTCTGCTGAGCTCAAAGCGGGAGAAGCTTACCAGAATAGTAATCAGTTTGAAAAAGCTGCTCAAATATATGAACGTATTATCAGCAAATATGGGAAGTACAGTCAATGGGGAACAGAAGCCAGTAACCGCTTGCTGACTTTGGAATAGAATATCTTTGTCATCCTGAGTGTCCGGCAGTTGCCGGATTTATCGAAGGATAGGAAAAGGAATAATCATTATATACACTTCGATACGTCGCTTCACTCCTACTCAGTGTGACAGATGGTTTTTAGCGTATGTTTCCAATAGATGGTAAACAAAACTCTTCGTGAGAGAAATTGCAAGAATTTCTCAGAGAGACAGATTTTTGAAAAAATCATATTTGTGAATATCTGTGTTCATCAGTGGTTAATAAGGAGAAAATATTTTTGAAATTAGCAATTGATTTTCATTCCCATTCCGGATATGCTGGCGGTGTGGGACAAATTGAACTTACCACAGTTTCAAAAACTATGAAGCTGAAGGGAATTGATGTTTTTGGAACTGGAGATTGTATTTTCCCAACCAGAACTGAAGAGTTAAAACATGAATTAACAGAAGTTAAAGAAGGATTGTTTGCGCTTCCAAAAGATAGCAGTAAATTCCTTTTACAAACTGAAATTATCTTCTCTACAAAATTAATGCACAAAAGAAATAAAACAATTGCTCATCATATTATTCTTTTCCCGAATTTTGAATCGATATATAAAATGCAGCTATTGATGAATAACTGGGGAATGAAAAACACAATTGGTAGACCTTTCATTACTAGCGATACACAAAAAGAATTGGAAGATCAACTCTTTGAGATAAACAATATCCATCCACTAATTGAGATTATTCCTGCCCACATAATGACTCCTGACGGCATATTCGGAAGCAAGAATGATCTGGATGAATTGAGTGAATTCTATGGGAATTTTCTCTCCAAAATAAAAGCAATTGAAACTGGTTTGAGTGCCGACCCGCAAATGTTAGAAAAAATCCCTGATTTGGCAGAACTTACATTTATTTCTAATAGTGACTGTCATAGTGCTGCCTTGAACAGGATTGGAAGAGAATTTACAATACTTGATGTGGATCAAGTTGATTACAAAAGTATAATTAATGCTATTAGAAAAAATCATGTAATAATGACCGCTGAATTCAATCCGGCAGAGGGAAAATATTATCTTACCGGACATAGAGCAGATAGAAAAGGGCATTCCCATGAAATTATCTTTGCTGATGAAATACCTACAGGTTTGATCTGTCCAATTTGTAATAAAAGAATGAATCTTGGAGTTCGTGAAAGATGTGCTCAATTGCAGAATAATTCTATAATCCCGATTCCACATAAATTCATGCATCTTATACCGTTGATCGAAGTTATAGCAACATCGCAAAACCTAAAGAGTATAGCTTCAAAAAGAGTAAAAAAAGTGTTTGATGTTATTATGAACATTTTCCCGTCTGAAATTGCTTTATGGCAATCAGATAGCATTCAAGTTATGCTTGACAAAAGAATCGACCAAAAAACTATCAACCAGATTTTAGCCGTTCAAAAGGGTGATTTTAAATTCCAACCACCTGGTTATGATGGCACTTATGGAAATTTAATTGTAGGAGATAAATAGATGAATTCTAAACTTTTAACAGATCGAAGAAAAAAACTAATAAAACAGCTAAAAAAAAAAGAACTGGTTATTGTATTTGCAGCCTCGGTATCCAAATATCCACGATATTTTTTGCAAGATAACAATTTTAAATATCTCACTGGGCTTGATGTTCCTGATGCAATACTTGTTATCAGTAAGCAGAAAAAACCTGTTATGGAACTTTTCATAGAGCGAGGAATTCCTGAAATGGAAGTTTGGGTTGGCAAAAAAATGACTAAAGCAGAAGCAACCGAAACTTCTGGAATTGAAAGGATTTCGTTCCTTGATGAATTTGAACGGAAGATTGGATTTTACATGGCTCCTTCTATTAAAATTTATGCAAATCTGGGTTATAATAATATTGATAAACCCATCAATAAATCACAGAATTTCATTAACAAGGCAAAACAGCATTTTTCTCACATTGCTGCAGCTGATATGACAGAACTTCTGGTTCCACTTAGAAGTGTGAAAACAAAATGGGAAATTGAGCAGTTGCAAAAAGCGATTGATGTGA
This sequence comes from Candidatus Tenebribacter burtonii, assembly GCA_030765625.1. GTDB lineage: Bacteria > Cloacimonadota > Cloacimonadia > Cloacimonadales > TCS61 > Tenebribacter > Tenebribacter burtonii. The sequence goes on along the minus strand of JAVCCF010000047.1, from coordinate 16,089 downwards.
CAGGTAAAGGGATCAAAAGCATTATAAAAAAATCTAAAACAGGTATGATGGAATATGAGCTGGAAGCAATCCTGCAATATAATGTCACAAGTAAAGGACTCAGACATATGGGTTTCAAACCAATTATTGCAGCCGGTGGTAATGCAGCAACTCTTCATTATGAACAGAATAATTCAAAAATCGGAAAAGATGAAATGGTATTATTGGATGTTGGAGCTGCCTGTAATGGTTATAGTGCTGATATTTCTAGGACTTTTCCCGTTTCCGGTAAATTTACTAAACGTCAAAAAGAAGTTTATTCCGAAGTTTTGAATATAAACAAGAAGATCATTGAAATGGTTAAACCTGGAATTGGGATGAAAGAATTGAATGAGAAAACAGTTGAATTAATCCAAAAATCTCTTATTAAATTAAAATTAATTAAAGATAAAAATGATTACCGGAAATATTATATGCACAGTGTTGGTCATCATCTTGGCATGGATACTCACGATCTTGGATCTCGTGATTCGGTATTAGAAGTTGGTAATGTAATTACAATAGAACCTGGAATCTACATCCCTGAAGAAAAAATTGGTGTTCGCATAGAAGATGATATTCTGGTTACAAAAACCGGATACAAAATTTTATCAGAAACTATTCCTAAAGAGATAAAAGATTTGGAAAGATGATCCTGAAAAAGTCTCTTTCACGTATTCTCGCACTTGACTCTTTTAGGGTTGCAACTAAAGAAGAATTGAAAGAAACATTTTCAAAGTAAATGAGAGGGTAAAATGAAAATAGCAATTTATGCAGGAACGTTTGATCCCATCACAAATGGGCATATTGATGTTTTAACTAAAGCTTCAAAAGTTTTTGATAAAATTATTCTTGCTGTTGCCGAACATACAGGCAAGAATACAATATTTTCTTGGGAAGAACGTTGCGATCTTTGCGAGAAATCTGTAGCATATAATAAGAAAATTGAAGTTATGAAATTTTCCGGATTGGTTGTAGATTTTGCAAAAAAAGTAAATGCAACTATAATGATACGTGGGTTACGTGCAGTATCTGATTTTGAATATGAACTTTCTCTTGCTCTTATGAATAAAAACTTGAGTGACGAGCTGGAGACTGTCTTTTTTGTACCTAAAAACAAATATCTATATCTAAGCTCAACAATGATCCGCGAGGTTGTATCACTTGGTGGCGATGCCGACGATTTCATTTCTGAGTGTGTAGCAAAAGCACTTAAGGAAAAATTTAATAATAAATAAATTACAATAAAATAATAGGAGATAATAAAATGAATCAGCCAAAAAAACAAAAACTTAATATCAAACTTGGAGAACAAGTTGGAGAAGGAATTTATTCAAATTTTTGTATGATAACTAATTCACCTTCCGAGTTTATTTTAGATTTTGGAAGAATTGTACCTGGGTTACCCAGTGCCAAGATATACAGTAGGATATTAACAACTCCTCAGCATGCAAAACAATTCTTGAGAACACTTCAACAAAACATAGATAACTTTGAAGAAAAACATGGTGAGATCAATCTGCCGGGACAACATGAAGAGAAAGATATTGGTTTTAAGAACTAACCACAAAACTCTTGACGGATGTATAAGGAAATAAGTTTTTGATTCGTCTGAAATTATTTGATAGATAATAGATTAATTAAGGAGACATAATAATGAGGAACAGAAAAATTCGTGGTTTGGTCATCCTTGTAGTTTTGCTGGTTACAGCTTACTATTTCTTGCCGATGGTTGTTCCAAACCTGCCTTCATTCTGGACAACAAAACGATTAATACTCGGTTTAGACCTTCAGGGTGGAACTCAGATCCAGTTGGAAGTTGATACTTCTATACTTCCTGAAGATGAAAAAGAAGATGCGATCAAAACTGCTTACGAGATCATCCGTAACAGAATTGACCAATTTGGTGTTGCCGAGCCATTAATTCAAAGAGTTGCAAATGAAAATAGGATAATCATTCAGTTGCCAGGATTGAAAGATCCCAGTAGAGCTAAAGACCTTATTGGTCAAACTGCTATGCTTGAATTCAAATTTTTAGCTTCTTCTGAACAAATGCAAGAAACATATGAAACTATGGATAAATTCCTTCAGGAAAATATCCAGAATTATGAATTTCTGGAAGAATTTACTGATGTTGAAGAAACTGAGGAAGTTATCGATGTATTAGAAACAGAAGAAGATATTGAAGACGAATCTTATGATAATGCAATGATCTTTACTGATCTCACAACTTCTAAAGATGGGAATCCTTTAAAAATTGATTACAAACATATTGCTAAATTAAAAAACTTACTTAAAGATCCACAGTTCTTACAAAATATTCCTACCGGTCTTCAAATTGCTTTAGGAAAATCAGATAAGAATGATCCGTATTCAGCGAGAGATATTTATATCCTGCACAAAAAAGTTGAGATAGATGGGAAGTCTCTTGAAAATGCGATCACGAGAGTTGGTCAGGGTTACACTGCAAAGGATAAAGGACCTTACATTCTGCTTGAATTCAAAAAGAGTGGTGCAAAGAAATTTAAAAATATTACAGGACAGAATATTGGTGAAAGACTTGCAATCATGCTTGATAATATAGTTTTCATAGCTCCCACTATTGAGTCACGTATTCCTGATGGACAAGCCAGAATCACAGGTAACTTCACAATTGAAGAATGCCATGACTTGGTTATTATGCTTAATGCCGGTAGTCTTCCTGCTCCTGTAAATATAATCGAAGAAAGAACTGTAGGACCGACTCTTGGTTCTGATAGTATCAAAGCAGGTATCTTAGCAGCTATTATCGGTATGGCTATAGTTATTTTGTTCATGATGATCTACTACGGTCTTTCAGGTTTATTTGCCGATATCGCCCTTGTCGTTAATGTTGCATTTATTATTGCTGTAATGACAATGCTGGAAGGGACCCTTACTATGCCTGGTATTGCTGGAATGATCCTAACCATTGGTATGGCGGTGGATGCGAATGTTATTATTTTTGAGCGGATCAGAGAAAATATTAGAGCAGGAAAAACAATTCGTTCTGCTGTGGATAGCGGTTTCAATCGTGCAATGGTTACGATTCTGGATGCTAACATTACAACACTTATTACAGCACTTGTTCTGTATCAGTTTGGAACAGGACCGATCAAAGGTTTTGCTGTAACACTTTCAATTGGTATTGTTGGTTCCATGTTTGCTTCTATCGTATTAGTTAAAGCAATATTTGATGGTTTGATCACAAATAGTGCTAAAGATAAATTGAGTATTTAGGGGGAACGATGAAATTTTTTGGAAAAACAAAAATAGACTTCATTGGGAAAAGAAGAATTGCTTTTGCAATTTCTTTAGTTATCATTCTTGCAGGGATCGTTTCACTTGTAATTAATAAAGGTCCAAAATATAGTATCGATTTTACAGGTGGTGTTGCAATGGAACTTGATCTTACACCTGTAAAAGATGGTGCACAAATGGTTAAAGTTCAAGACATACGTGATGCTCTTACAAATGCTGGTATCCAAGATGCTGAGATTCAGGAAATAAAAGGATCAGAAGGAAAACAATTTATTCTTATCAAAACCCAAATTATGGGTGGTATGAAAGATAAAACAAGTACAAAAGTAATTGAAATTATCAAAAAGGAATTTCCTGATAATGTAAATCCGGAAACATTGATCCGTCTTCAGGAAGAAGTTGGACCAAAGATAGGTGAAGAACTTAAAGGTAAAGCTATTCTGGCTATCTTCTGGGCATTACTTGGAATTATCCTCTACATCTGGTGGAGATTTGAATTCACATTCGGTCTCACTGCTGTCGCTGCTCTTTTCCATGATATTCTAATTACAATTGGTATCTTTTCCATATTAGGAATTGAAATAAGCCTTTCTATTGTTGCAGCGTTGCTGACAATTGTTGGTTATTCCTTAAATGATACGATCGTTGTTTTTGATAGAATTCGTGAAGATCTCAAACTTTACAGAAAGGAGCCTTATGGCAGTGTGATCAATCACAGTATTAATGAAACACTTAGTAGAACTATTATTACTTCACTCACAACATTTGTGGTTGTTCTAAGTCTGTACCTTTTTGGTGGATCAGTTATTCATGACTTTGCATTTGCAATATTAGTTGGAGTAATAGTTGGTACTTATTCTTCTATCTTTGTGGCTAGTCCGCTTATGGTCGAGCATTTCAACAAAAGAGAAAAGAAACTGGGAACACGCAGCAAAAAGAGATAATTACAAAATAATATAGTAAGCCCTTCAGTGAAAACTGAGGGGCTTTTTTTGTAGGGTCAATTCTCAGAATTGACCGAATAAATAAGTTTTAAAAAAACAAATTTATTTGACAACATTACCTGCGATTACTTGTTTTGAATGTGACAGTAATAGGAAGCGAATAACAGGATTTAATTGAAGAACAGAAAAATTATTGAGGTGCTAAGATGAAGGATTCTTTTATAATATTATTATTTTTAATAATTTTTTTAATTCTCACAGCACAGGAATTTGAAATTGACAAAATTAGTGAAATAGCCTACGCACAAGGAGTGACGGATTCAGAAAGTATTCAAGTAATTGATGATTACTTATACTATTCAAGTCATAATGGTTTAGAAATCTACGAAATTAATTTAGATGGCAGTATTACTAAACTTTCCATATTAACTATTGCAAGTTCCGGAAATATGATTATTAAGAATCAATATTGTTTTCTGATATCAGGAGTATCTGATAGCTCTTTCATTATACCTGAATATTTTTTAACAACTTATAAAATAGACATAAGTGATGTTTACAATCCAATAATTGTGGATCAAATAGAACATGAGGATTTCAATAATTTTTGTAAGATGTTTAAATTTGATGATTATTTGATATTTAAGTGGTTAGAACCTGATGGTTTCCATTATGATTTTTATAGTATTCCAGAACTGGGATATATCGGTCAAGTTATATCAGATTATCATCATATTGTTGTGAATGATAACTTATTATTAAGACAGGATGGTTTAACGTTTTATATTGAGCAATATAATCCTCCCGATGAGTTTGAAGTTATAGGAGTAATTGATGTTTCGGCATATTCTGATGGCAACTATTCTTTTGATCATTTCAAAATGAAAAATGATACGATTCTTTCTGCAGTGAACTTAAAGAATATAACTTTTTGGAATATAAGTGATCCGTCAAATTGGCAATATCTATCACGCTATACTCTACCAGAAGATACATTTTTATCAGGTAACAAACAATATGCAATTATGGATGAGAATGCTGTAATATTTGATCCTTATCTGCTGAGACTCCTTGATATTTCTGACATTTCTAACCCAATTCTTGTTGATTCAATAGAACATAATATGGAACTTTGGGGACAGGCATGTGACTATTACAGTAATAACATTTATGTTGGTACATTTAATGATGGTATTCAACATTATAAGATTGAAAATAACACAGTTGAATATGTAGATAGTTATTACGATCATATAAGATTTTTTATAGGTGATATGTACGAAAATAAATTAATTACGAGTACTGTTATGAGAAGATATTATCTATTTGATTTAGAAGACCCAATAAATTCTGTAGAATTAGGAGAATGGTTTAATGAAATTCAATTTTTAATGATTCATGAACAAGGTTGTTGGATGGTTTTGATAAATTACGCAGAGCATACTTTAGAAATATACGATATAACCGATCTGGAAAACCCGTTACTTATGAATACACTCTATCTGGATAATTACGGTTATTACTGGAATTACTGCTTCATTGATGAATCTAATCCGAATTCATTTTATTTATGTAATTATCAAACAAGTATGTTTTGGAAATTCGATATTTCAGAACCTGGTGAACCGGTACAACTATTTGAGTATCTTCTTCCTTCAACACCTGAAGGAATTGCAATTATCAATTCTATTGCTTATTTAACTTTTGGTGAAGATATTTATAATTTACTTGTAATTGACGGATTAGAAGAAAATGAACCATATATTGCAAATGAAATTAATAATTTTACTGAGAATAAATACCTGGATAATCAAGATGGATATCTGATAACAAATGTTCCTTATCATACTAGTATAGCTCAAATTTTCCAATTGGATGATCCGTTGCATCCGGAATTGTATTTTACTCCACAATGGGGTGAACGTATTGAAATTGAAGATGACTTAATATTTGTCAAAACTAATCATATAGTTGGAGTTTATGAAAATAAACCTAATAGTACAGAGCTAATTGCAATATTCAATGGTTTAAATTATATTTACAATATTAATTTGATAGAGCACGAAGGAACAAATTATCTTATTACAAATGAAATGGCAAATATAGGGTTATTTGAATATACTTATATACCCAGCTCTGCAGAAGATGAACTTCCCAAACCAGAGATCACACTTTCCAATTTCCCAAATCCTTTCAACCCGGAAACAACAATATCATTCAGCGTAACACAAAACTCCGATTTTGTGACACTTAATATTTACAATATAAAAGGGCAGAAGGTGGATCAATTAGAAATTACGAATTATGAATTAGGAATTAATGAAGTAACTTGGAATGCAGAAAGATTTGCATCAGGGATTTATTTGTATCAATTGAAAGTAGATGGCAAAGCGATTGCCAGTAAGAAATGTTTGTTGTTGAAATAATTTTGTTAGTCTCCCTTTGTAAGGGAGAATTGAAGAAGGTTTAGTTAATTAGTTGAGATTTTTCCCGGGAACAACATGAAAGTGACGTCAGAAAGACAGATTTGAAATATTAATAATATCTATTTAGTTATTCCTCTATCAGAGTTTTTTACGAAATTGAGAAATACATTTTGTTCTTTTGTAAGATTTGGAATTAATAAGGCTTTTTCCATAGCTTGACTCGTATTTAATCCTGATTTATAGAATAATTTATAAACATCTTTTATCGATTGAATAGATTCATCAAAAAATCCACGTCTTTGAAGTCCTACGCTGTTCAATCCCCTTATTAAATATGGAGAGCCTTCCCCGCGAGTATAAGGAGGAATATCTTTTTTAATACCGGATTTTCCACCAATAAAAGCATAAGTTCCAACTTTCACAAATTGATGCAATGCAACCATGCCACCAATTATCACATTATCATGAACATGAATATGACCGGCGAAATTAACTGCATTGGCAATGATCAGGTTGTTACCGAGAATACAATTATGAGCAACATGAGAATAAGCCATAAAAAGTCCGTTATCACCTATTTGCGTGGGCTCATCCATAGTTGCAGATTTATTAACTGTACAGAATTCCCTGAATGTATTGTTATTCCCAATTAATAATTGTGTTGGTTCACCGTGATATTTTAAGTCTTGGCAATCTGTACCGATTACTGCTGAATGAAAGAATTTATTTCCATCACCAATGGTTGTGTGCCCATCAATAATAACGCTGGAAACAAGTTCATTATTATCACCCATAATCACATTTTTATGAACAATACAAAATGGACCGATAACACAATTATTACCAATTACAGCTTTGGGATTTACAATTGCGGTTGGATGTATTTTAGTCATAAATGATATCCTTATTTAACTACTTCTTCATAACTTTAGCCAGGAAGTCACCTTCACATACTTTTGCATTTCCCACATATGTATCACCGTGCATTTTTGCTAAACCACGTTTCATTGAGATCACCTTTAATTCAAACCGCAAAGTATCACCGGGGCTAACAGGTTTACGAAATTTCACATTATTTATTGAAGCAAAATAAGCAACGTATTCTTCGGGATCTTCAAGAGCATTCAGCAACATAATACCACCAGTTTGAGCCATGGCTTCCACAATAAGAACTCCCGGCATTACCGGATGTCCGGGGAAATGACCGTTGAAAAAAGGCTCATTGATCGTTACATTTTTAATACCAACTATACGTTCTCCGTCTTCAAATTCAATTATTTTATCGATCATCAAGAAAGGGTATCTGTGTGGGAGGATCTTCTGTATTGCATTTATATCAAAAACCACTTCTGATAATTTCTTTTTTTGATAGATTCTTTGCAATACCTGTTTCTTATGAAGTTTTCTAAGTTTCTTCACCAGTTCAACATTAGTTTTATGACCTGATCTGGCAGCCAAAAAATGTCCTTTTATTGGAACTCCCAGAAGTGCGATATCACCAATAAGATCAACAACTTTATGACGGACAAATTCATTATAGTATCTTAGAGGTGTATGATTCAATAATCCATCGGGACCAACATTTATCTCTTCATGATAATTAAACATTTCTCTTAAGCGTTTTATCTCATCTTCTGGTGTATCAGGGTTAGCTACGACTAAAGCATTTTCCAAAGATCCGCCTTTGATTAGTCCAGCTTCTTTTAACATAATAATTTCATGTAGGAAACAAAATGTTCTGGCTGATGCAAAATCTTTCTCGAAATCATCAAGAGATTGCATTGTTGTATATTGTGTTCCTAATGCTTTCTGCTGATAATCAACCATAAATGTAACTTTAAGATCATCAGAAGGAACGATGACAATATCTACATTATCCGCAGGAGCAGAAAAGGAAAGAGGTTTCTCAATCTCTAAATATTCACGCTCAGCATCTTGTTCAACCAATCCAACTTTTTTCAATAATTCCATATAAATAATTGCACTACCATCTGCTACAGGTACTTCTGGTCCATCCACCTCTATGCGGATGTTATCAATATTGAGCCCTTTAATTGCAGCAAGAACATGTTCTATCGTAGCAACTGTTGCTTTCTCGACTCCAATGGTTGTTCCTCTGGAAATATCAACTACATGATCGATATCAGCCGGAATTTCAGGGTTACCTTTCATGTCAGTTCGAATAAAAACAATTCCTTCATTTTTCTTAGCTGGTTTAAATGTTAGTGTAGAAACATGACCAGAATGAAGACCTATGCCATTATAACTGATCGTGCCCTTTATTGTTTGCTTAAATTCCTTCATTTTTTATCCTTTAATTTCTGACGTTTTCGATATTCTTTCACAACTTCCGGTAAATATTTTTCGGAAACCATTATTCTTTTTTGGAGGCCTGCTTCTATAGCAGGTGAACCGAATAACTTAGCACCTTTTGGTACATTGCTAGTTACACCAGCTTGTGCTCCAATCATTGCTCCGTCATCAATTTTAAGGTGACCGGCTACTCCAACTTGTCCGGCAAGATAAACAGTTTTACCAATTATTGTACTGCCGGCAAGTCCGGTTTGAGCACAAAGAATTGAGTTTTCATCAATTTTACAATTGTGACCAACCTGAACGAGATTATCAATTTTCGTGCCTTTACCAATTATTGTAGAACCTAAAGTTGCGCGGTCGATTGCAGAATTAGCACCAATCTCAACATCATCTTCAATGATTACATTCCCAACCTGGGGAACCTTATTGTGAATTCCATTATGAAATAAATAACCAAATCCGTCGGCACCAATAACGCAGCCTGAGTGAATAATGATATTATCCTTCAAAATACAATCTGCATAGATCGTTGTGTTAGGGTAAATATGGCAGTTTTTACCAATTTGCACATCATCTTTAATAACACAATTACTTTCGATAATAGTGTTATCATCAATGTTCACATTATCACCGATCATACAGTTATTTTCAATGATGATATTTTTACCAAGAGATGCAGAAATTGCCACCTTTGCAGAATCATCAATACTTTTATTCATTTTAGGAAGGTCAAGTTTTAGCCATGTTTGCACAAGCATCATAAAATGAACGTAAGGTTTATCGATCAATAGAAGATTTGCATTTGGTTTGAGGCTCTTATCAAAGTTTTTAGGAACAAAGATTAATCCCGCCTTTGTCTTTTTAAGTGCATCCAAAAATTTTGGACTCTCAAAAATACAAACAGAATACTCGTTAGCTTCATGAAGTTCAGCTACATTATCTAACTTAACTTTAGTAGTGAAATCTGTAATACAATCAAGCTTTGACGCTATCTTTTTTGGTGTAAGCGGGAAATTGAATCTTTTCATCTACTCCACAGCTTTTTCCATTTCATCTAATATTGAATCTGTGATATCAAGATTTGGTTTTGCATAAAGTATGCTGCCGGCAGAAGCATCAAGAACGATTGAATAATTGTTTTCTACAGATACTTTCTCGATAACTGTTTTCAGTTTGTTCAGGATGGGTGCCAGAAGTTCATTCTGTCTTTGTACGAATGTTCCATTCTCACCAAAAATCTCTTGAACTCTTGCCTGGCGTGATTCGGTTAATGACGTGATCTTATTTTCTGCTTCTTGTTTTCCCGATTCAGTTAAGATCATTTTCTTGCTTTCATAATCAGCGTAAAGCTGTTCGATTTCAGCATCGAGATCTGCAATTTCCTGCTCCCATTTCTGGCGTTCACCCATCAAAATTGTTTGAGCTTCTTTGGTTTCAGGACTTGTCATCATGATCCTGTCAGTGTCGATGTAAGCGATTTTTTCTGTTTCCGCAAAGACTAGAGTTGTTAAAATCATTGCTAAAACCATTATTAATACTATTTTTTTCATTTTCTTCTCCTTTTCATTTTTATAAGATTATTACCTTTTTTGTGAATTAATATTTAAAGTCAAATAAAAAGTTCAAAAACAGAACTGAACAAGAGATTTAATTTTATTCAGCAGCTTTCTTTACAGCATTTAAAATTGGAACATAACCTGTACATCTACAAAGGTTACCCTCCAGAGCTTCTTTTATTTGTTCTTCAGTTGGATGTGGAGTTTTATCTAATAAAGCTTTTGCACTCATAAGCATACCCGGAGTACAAAAACCACACTGAATAGCTCCTTCATCAACAAAGGCATTTTGCAGTTTGGATAGAACATTGTCCTGCTCCAGGTTTTCTACAGTTTTAATAGTTGCATTATTTGCCTGAGTTGCCAGGATCAAACATGAATTTACTGCATTGCCATTCATGATAACTGTACAAGCTCCGCATTCTCCAACAGCACATCCCTCTTTGGTACCTGTAAGTCTAAGCTCATCACGTAATATATCTAACAAACGCATTGAATCTTCAACTTCTAATTCATGATCTTTTCCGTTAACATTAATTTTTATTTTTATCATCATTATCCTCTTTGCACAATTATTTCTGTTAAAGCATCTTTTGTCATATTAATAAAAACGGGCAGCTTATATGCAGATGACCAACGTTTTCCAATTGCATTATCAATTATTTCCTTCAATGGTTCTTCGATGGAATTGATACTTTGGAGAGTTAATTCTTTATCAATAAGTATCTGCTCAATCTCTTTAATACGCATTGGTTTATGGAATAACGAACCGGAAACAATCACGCATTCTTCTACTAAATTATTCTCAAAGGAAATAAGAATTCCAATGCTGATCCTGGTTATATTTACAGCGTTTCTTCTGCCAAGTTGGAAGTAACTGTATTCATAATTTTTCTTTGGGACAGGTATGATCACATCAATCAGAATTTCATCAGAATTTATTTGAGTCTTATAATTTTTAATTATAAATTTGTCTGCGGAAATTTTTCGAGTTCCATTTTTTGAAGTAAGAACAAATTCTGCATTATAAGCAATAAGGGGTGGAAATGAATCGGCACAAGGAGCAGCATTTACTATATTACCACCGATAGTACCTTTATTCCTTATCTGCAAAGAACCAATTGTTGAACACGCTTTTGTGAGCATTGGAAAATGTTTTTTAATGTCACTATTAGAAATGATCTGGGTAAATGTGCAACCACCACCAATGCTTATTTCATTTTCTGTAACTTTAATATTCTTCAATTTTTCAAGATGTGAAATATCCAATAATGTATGCTCACCAGTCTTCATCCTTAATTCTATTACCACATCCGTACCACCGGAAAGAATTTGCAATTCCTGTTTTGATAGTTGTTCCAGTGCATCCTTTAGATTTTTTGGAGTTATTGTCTTTATATCAGTAATACGCAAAGTTTGTTTGTCAACAACTCTAACATGAGTTTTACAAGAATCATGTGTTGCAACCTGGCTTTGTCTCGATGGTTTTTTCAGATTTATTCCAAGGAATACTTTCTCCAGAGTTAGTGGTATTTCATAAGATTGTTTACCGGTAGCAAACTTAAGTGCATTGTTAATAGCAGCAGAAGTGAGTTCCAGTGTAGGTTCACCTAAACTTTTTGCTCCAAAAGGTCCGTCTACATCTTCATTTTCAATTAATATCGGATCAATATTTCCAATATCCTTAATTGTGGGAATAAGATAATTATCTAGATTATCAGATTTAACAACTCCATCTTGAATGTTATAATCTTCAATTACTGTATATCCAAATCCTTGAGTTACTCCACCATAAATCTGACCTTCTGCACCAAGTTTGTTCAAAACCTTACCAACATCATGAGCAGCAGTAATATTTTTCACCTTTATTTTCCCAGTGGAAGTATCAATTCTTATATCTGCAACATGAGAGCCATAAACGTAAGTAAAATATGCATTGCCTTGTCCGTTTTTTTCATCCCAGCTAACATCTGGTGCATTGTACCATCCATAAGCAGAAAGATTTTCTCCCGCCCAATATGCTTTTTCTGCAGCGTCTTCAAATTTTATCGATTTGATATTCGTAACTTGATCTTTTCGAGAAATTGTTCCATCTTTCCAAATAGTTTCTTCGATATCATTTACTTGAAGATCTTCCTTGATTATATTAAATATTCTCATCTTAATTTTTTCTGCAGCTATGATTACAGCATTACCACCCATTATTGTTCCGCGAGATGCAACGGTAGGACCTCCATCAGTGATTGTGGCAGTTTGTGGTTCTAAGAAGACAATTTTCTTAAGATCAGTTCCTAGTACTTCTGCCGTAATTTGAGAGAATGTTGTGCGCATTCCCTGTCCATTTTCATTTAAACCGGTAAACACATAAATACTTCCATCTGCCTGGACTGATACAATTGCAGAAGTGGCATCAGTTCCTTCAGCACCCAGAGCACATCCACGATAACTGCATGAAAATCCAATCCCATATTTATAACGACCATTCTGTTCATTCAGTTTTTTATATTCTTCAAGTTTTTTCTTATAATCAGCTTTTATTAGTGCCTTATCAATAACTTCATCCAGAGAAACTGTATGTTTATTTAGAATTTGTCCACTTGCTGTTATACTTCCTTGTTTAAAACCGTTTAATTTTCTAACTTCACGTGGAGAAATCCCACAAATTTCGGCAATTTCATCCATTAATGATTCTTGTGCAAAAATAATTTGTGGAGAACCAAAACCACGGAAAGCGGCAGTATAAGTATTATTTGTATAAACTCCTCTTATATCGGTTTCTACATTCTCAATCTCATAAGGTCCGGTAGCCTGAACAACTGAGCGCCATGTAACAAAAAAAGTTTGAGATGAATATGCTCCGCTATCTGCAATAATATTTATCTTCATTGCTTTTAACTTTCCGTCATTATTAAAACCGACTTTATATTTCATATAATAAGGATGTCTTTTATAACTTTCTTTTAATGAGTTTTCACGAGTATATGTAAGTTTAACAGGTTTTCCAGTTAATTTGGAAAGCAAAGCACATCGGCAAGCCATGTAATTTATTATATCGTCTTTCCCACCAAAAGAACCGCCCAAAGTAGATCCGAGAATATTAATCTGATTCATGTTCAAACCCATGAAAAGTGCAACTACTTTTCTGGTAGTAAATGGATTCTGGATTGAGCCATATATTTTAAAACCTTTTGAAGTATGATCCGGTACAGCAGTTACTGTTTCAGGTTCGATATATGCGTGTTCATGAAATCCTGTGCTGTAATTCCGTTCGATAACATGATCAGATTCACTGAATCCTTTTTCTATATTTCCTTTTCGTAATGGATAATGAAGAATTACATTACTTTTATATTCGGGATGGATAAGTCTTGCTTCCGGTTTAATTGCTTCTCGTGGATCAAAAATACCTTTGATAGGCTTATATTCTACATGGATCAGGTCGGCAGCTTTTAAGGCATTTTCTTTTGTCTCTGCAGCAACAATTGCAATCACATCACCCGAAAAGAAAACTTCATCTTCAACAATTGCATATTGATCTGAACGGATAGGACCCAATTTTTGTTGACCCGGGATATCTTTAAATAATGCTATTTTTACAACTCCGTGAACTTTTTTTGCTTCAGAGCAATCAATATTTGTTATCTTCCCAACAGGAATATCAGTATAGCGAACTGCTGCATAAAGCATGTCAACCAGCTTGATGTCATCACCATAAATTGCTTTTCCAGTTACTTTCTCATATGCATCGATCCGCTTTACTTTTTTACCAATGATGTTATCCATGTTTATCCCCCAAATTAAATTTTATATATTAAACAATTTTTTATTTCACTGTATTTGCGGTCAAATAATTAATTAAATCAGGTTTTAGCTACTAAGCAAAAAATTCATTTTGTTGACAAACAAGATCGGGAAATAAATTTTGTTTACACATTTTTTATATTTATCTTAATAATACACATAATGGAGGGAAAATGAAAAAAGGTATTTTACTACTGCTGATAGTCATACCATTAACACTTTCCGCAAATTTTAATATAGAAACTATATCCTCATCTAATCTTATTGTTAATTATGAAACAGATCTTTACAATATTTATCAGGAAAATGGATTTTCTCATCTTTATTTTAATGGTTTTACAAGTCAGCTAACTCCAGGTAAGCCGGAGCTTCCTTATAGAGAATTTTGCATTGGTATCCCACCTAATGGAAATATTGAAGTGATTATAACTTCAATAGAAATAGAAACCATAAAATTAGAAAGTAAATTATCTCCAGCACCACGGGTCATCCCTTCCGGTAAGACGTTTGATTATATTTATGAAATTGATCAAGAATTATATAATGCACAAAAACAAGAAGTTATTCAAGTTATGAGAAGATCAAAATACAGATTTAATAATATTATCCCAATCCAATTTTATCCGGTAACTTATGATCAACACACAAATGAGTTAACAATATGTAAAAATATCAATTTCGAGATTCATATTTATGGTGATTTAAAATATCGAAATTATATTGAAGAAAAAAATGATATTTCTTCATCAAAATTAATTGTAAATTATAATTATGCTAAGAACTGGAAAGAAAAAAGTGAAATAACTTTTGCCAAAATACCATTTGAAAAATCTGATTTTTGGTATAAATTAAAAACTGATAAATTTGGATGGTTTGAAATAAATTATGATGACTTGCAAAAATTTCCAGATTTTTGTCAACCATCACAGATTAGAATGTTGGCATTGATCAAGAAGCAGGTAAAAAACGAAACAGAATTTAAACTTATGGAAGTTCCAATTTATATAGATGCAGGAGATGACGGTTCTTTTGATGATGGAGATAAAATAATATTTGAACATGAGCAAATTCCAAATATGGGTGAGTACTTTAATAATGATATGATTTTTTGGCTTACTTTTGGTGGGGATTTTAAAGGATATCCTACACGATTGGATAGTGATCCAAATTTATCATACTACAATTCTATCATTGATTTTCAGAAGAAACCTATCTTAAATGATCGAGGTTACCGCGAAGATGTAGATGGAATTATAATTTTTCCGGATTCAATTTCAGCAAGTCAAACTGGAGTTTTTGAAACTCATGCTCAGAATTATGCACAACTTCATCCCGAGATGAACTTCATCATAAAAAGTCAATCTGCAATTTTTGATTCATTGTCTGGTGGTAACCCAGACTCCCAAGTTGTAGAAAACTATCTTGAATTTGAATTTAATAATCATCCTGAAATGCAATATGTGGTCTTGCTGGGATCAGGTATCCAGAATTGGAATCCACAAAATGAAAAAAATAAAATTATAGTTGCTATGATAACAAATTCAATTTCTAGTGATGATGGATTTGTTGATTTTCATGATGATAATAGACCTGAATTAATTATTGGTAGAATTCCTGCTCAAAACAATCAAATGATGGATTATTATTTGCAGAGAATAGAAAATTATATTCATAATCCAACTCCAGGATTTTGGCGGAATAATATACTAATAATGGCAGATGATGAGCATAAGAAGGGTGTATTGGAGG
>JAVCCF010000080.1 GCA_030765625.1 Candidatus Tenebribacter burtonii | reverse complement strand
GTTTTTTCTCAACAGCGGTATGAGCCATTGCCAGATTGGAATAAGACCAATATATCATTTCTCTAACTGTTTCAATTTTTGGTTTTGCCATTTTATTTCCTCTATGTCAATTGCCCATAATGTTTGGAGTGTGCGGTGCTCTTCTTGCTTCTCTTTCAATCTGTGCACTGACACTTTTGTTATATCGCATCATTCTTATCAAAACAAGACCAGCCTAAGAATTAACTCAGACTGGTCATATGACACTATTTCAGTAACAAACACCTCTTGATAGAATTAGATTTGCCATTTACATTCAAATTGTAGAAGTAAACACCGCTTGAAACCGATTTCCCGGAATCATCAACACCATTCCAGACTACAAAATGATTTCCTTTATCGAAACTTTCGTTAGTTACTGTTTTAACTTTTTGACCTTTGATATTGTAAATCATAATTTGAATCTTGCTTTGTTCAGGGATAGAAAATGAAATTGTTGTAGTTGGATTAAATGGATTCGGGTAGTTTTTATGAAGAATAGATTTTGAGATTTCGGGAGAATAAATACCACCATCAGTTATCTGGTTTTCCAGCAAACTCCACAATTCAACTTCTTTCTCTTCTGCTTGTTTAAAACTACTTAGTGCATTTTCTGAATTTATGAAAGTTACACTTGCTCCTCTATTACCACCTGAAGATGCTTCCATATAAGTGTAAACTATATCAAGTTGCGTAAATACTGAATCAATAAATGTAAGGTTTTCATCGAGAAGAAACTCATATTCGGTGATAGCATCTTGATGATTACCAAGTAGTCTATTACAAAAGATTTCATCCAGTTTTGCTGCTTCTGCAAGATCTGTTTCAGCATAATTGATTTGAAGCTGATCGTAATACTGCAGAAGTTCAGCATATTCTGTTTCTGTTTCCGAACAATTAATTAAACGACTTACTGACCATAATGCTTCAATACTTTCGGGATTTTCATCAATACTTTGAGTATATTTCGTTTTAGCAGTTATAAGGTCGTCATTTGATTCAGCTAACAAACCTTCTTCAAATAGACTACCGCCACTCCAAGGATTATAACCAACATTTGGACTTTGAGAAATTGGATAAAAATCAATATGCCAACTTAAAGGAAAGAATGAATTACTTATTTCTAATTCATTTGTAGTTCCCCACCAATTTTCACTACATCGATAATCACGAGGTTCTAGATCCATATTGTAAATTGAATGACCATTTCCAAAAATAATGTCATTTTCGTTTCTATCAACAATTGGGTAAGAAGATCCACCGATTTTTATTTCAGGATAATTAATTGAATTGTAATAGGTATTACTTATTGATGAGCCTACAATAACCGGATTAGAACCACGATGTGCCATTATACCAACATATTTGTTGGCAAATATTGTATCTGCCTCTACATAAGCAGAAGCATTATAGAACAAAAGCCCATAATTGTTATTGGTTATCAGATTGTTTTTAATAGCGGAACGATACATTAGAACATGTGAATCTTTAATGAGGATACCATAACTACAATTATTTATGATAGAGTGATTGATTTGATAGCCTATTGGATTATCAAGATAGATACCACTACTGTTATCAAGAAATTCGCAGTTTTCTATTTCAATATAACCTCTATTGTATAATGGGAATTGAGCATTAAGGAATTTACAAAATTCCATATCTGCATTACCCTCGTTTGTAATTTCAATTTTTTCCCAATTAGTGCTGGAATATTTATCGAAAATTATGTTGTATTCAGATGTTCCCAAGGCAGTGAGATTACCATCAACAATCAAATGAAAATTTGAAGCCAATTGTGGTTGTGAACCAGGGAGAAAAACAATCTCAGCATCAAATGGAACAGGAATTATATTTTTTAAGACAATATCTCCAGTTCCAAATTGTGTGACTCCTTGAATAGTGATTCCATCAAAAACGCCTTGATGTATTATAAGCTCTGATGTAAGTAGATTTTCACTCACAAAATCAGAATAACTATAATTCACGTAGAAATATTTTTCGTCATAAGCAAGGATTTCTATGTTATCACTTATTGTTCCTCGTTCTTGTGGAGTTGTGTCACCAGAAGAATAGTAGTGAGTTTTAGAAATCAAATCTTCGGGAAGAACACCACATCGCAATATTTTATACTTAGGATTGGGAATAGGTAATGGTATTGGACTAGTAAAACTCATTAAAGTTGTTATTTCCAGTTCATTATTCTCTGACCATTCTGCGATGACCTCTTCTGAGTTGTAATCGGAATCGAAAACTACAACATTGGTAAAATCTGTGCCGGACATATCTCGAACTTCAAGAAAGTTATCAGAATTGATGATTAGTTTCTTTAAGTCAGTGAAAATATTATTTGCTTCTACTAACAAGAATGACGCATCTGTAACAAATCGTGTATTGCCATTATCGCAATAGACATCATTTCCATCTGAAACAGCAGCATAGCAATTATAACCGGTATTTAAAGAGTATTTTGCTGCGTATTGATCTGAACCTGCAGAAATATCATCTATCGGAGTTGTGCTACTTTCTGAGGGGATGAGGAGCGTTAGAAATTGTTCATCTCCAGATGTTGATGTGTTTAGTCGTAAACAATCATGTTCCCATTGAGGAGGTTCCGGATAACTAGGATCACCCCAGTTACCTTTACAAAATAAACCTTGAGGTAAATTATATTTTGGAGTTATTTGGAAGTTATTATGAGCACCAAATGCACCATACAAATATAACCTGTTATTACCATTACTAAAAGATTTAGCTGTTTCAAAGGAAAACAATCCATTTGCTTGAAAAGTTAAATTATCACTCCAATTATAATTAGGATAGGTGTTTCCTGAAGCGGGATGCAGAGCAAAATGAAGTTGGCTCATGAAATCGTTTGAATTTGTAAAATCAGAAGTCTTTGCTTTATCATAAATTATAAAGAAACTGTCGTTGCTATTATTCATTTCAAAAGCATAAAAATTTCTTTTAATATCAATTATATCTTCTTTTGCATCTTCTCCAAAAACTGTTCCATAATCGACTTTAGGATGATCATACTTTATACTTACTTGTAAATGTTGTATGTTATTGTTTTCTATGAAATATTCTTTGTATGAAGGATTATAAGGTACGAAATTTGCTGGTGGGATTTCCTGATCATCATGTTCATAGGCTAACCATGTTCTTCCAATGGGTTCAAAATTGTGTTCTCTAAAACTATATTCATTATATAAAGGACCATTCCATGTAACAGCAAGTAAAGAATCATAATAATCCTTCTCTAATTCAAAAGTTTCATTATAACCATAAACAACATTTCCCCAATCAGGATTTACCATTAGTACATTATGTGCATAAGGAGATGCCAACCAATCTTTAGCAATATGGTAATTACTGCTTGTAGGATGGTATCCCGGATCAATCAATAATTGTCTTCCTTTATAATACAAGATGAAGCTTGTCTGATCTGAGTGCTCATGTTCATTATTGTCAATATAGTTTTCGTGATTTACTATCAAAGTTGGTGAATTGCGAAATTCTGTCTGATTAATAATTTGCTTTCTCATAGTTGTAAACTGACTATTAGTTACATTTGAACCATTTGCATAAGGTGGTATTGATTCTGTTACATATGGTATATTTTCATAAGAATATAGTTTCTGGAGATTTGCACCAGCGTAATAATCACTATTACTCCATCCTTTTTGAAACCATTTAATATAACTCTTTGAATTCTGATCAGATGTTTGATAGTAATAATTGATCATTGCTGTTGAATTCTGGGCAGGACGCCATAAACCACCGTCATTATCCATACCTCTCAATTTAGTGTCTTCAAATGGTATCCGACCGAATTCCGGCGAGATCAACTCCAAACTTTTTTCATATAAATTCTTTACATCTTCAGAATCATTATACCAATTCTTTGTTTGACCATTTATTAAAACACGCTTCCGGGCAGTTAAGAACGGACTTAGATAATTTGCTATGTGCTCTGCATAATTAAGACCCTCACTATAAATACCACCGTTCGACATATTTAACCCAAGAATTCCATTATGTCCATAGTAATCATGAGCAAACAATTCTTCTTCTACCGCACTTATATATTCTGCGTTACCGAGTACACATGCCGCATATCCAAGAGCACTAGCAATGTCAATCCTGATATTGTTTGTGCATACATTTATACTATCCGGATAATATCCTAATCCATTGGGTGCATTATCATCGATATCGACCATCCCGTATTCACTGTGTTCATTTATGACAAGATAGGCAAAATAGGCTATGTCATTCAAGATTGCATGAAGAGAATCCTGCTCTGTAGGTGTCACATATTCCCACAGAAAATCAACGATCATTCCACCATAAAGTAAAATCCTTGCTACATCAAAAACAGGCCAATTACCATCTTGCACAGATAACCACATCTCATCAAGATCGAGGTAGTATTCTCCAGGAACTAATATTGGGAATTCAGGATCAAGTAAAAAACGTTTAGAATAATTCAAATAGGTTGTATCCGGTTCTTCTAAATCGATGTCAATTACTCCCAAAAAAGCTTCTCTGGCATAATCATCAGCTTTGTTAATCGGTTCATAACTTGCCCTGTTTTCGCTCCAATCATCTCCGTCACCTTCTTCATAACGAGTAGAACCCGGATTTGTTATATCATAATAAAAATCTATAACTTCATCGTAATTGGGACTACCATTGGTTACAGCACTTCTTAAATTTGAGACTAAAGTTGAATCCATCGTTGCTGTTTGTGTCTGTTCAGCAAAAATTAAGCTCCATAATAAAATAACAAATAAACATAAAATTAACTTCTTCATCATTTCCTCCTTGTCTCGGTCCCGAAAATCTTCGGGAAAGCCGGACTATTTGATTAAAGTCATTTTTTTTGTTTCTGAAATATAGTTTTCAGAATTAATTCTATAAAAATATAATCCTGTAGCTTTTTTGTCAGCAGACCACTCAACCGATAATTGCTTATTTGCAATAGGTAATTTCTCAATCCTCTGTCCTTTAATATTAAAAATTTCAACTACAGGATTCTCAACATCATCTGGTAAAGTAAACTGTATTGATGTAGAAGGATTAAAGGGATTTGGATAATTTGATAATTTATAATCTAAGTTGTGTATTAAACATTCATCAGTTGTTGTTACCTGTCCATTAATATCAGTTTTAGTTAAAGAAATATCATATTGCCAATTTCTTCCACATAAAATAAAACCTTCATCTAGCACTTGTAAACATCTATCACCAGCACCACCCCATCCAGATAATGATGAAACCCACAAACTATCTCCGTTGTAATTGTATGAGTTTAAAGCTGGTCCATCTATATCTCTACCATAACAGACAATTTTATTGTCACTTAATATCTCTACCATGCTATTACATCCATAGTAACTATTTGAATTATTATCTGTTAGAATATAAATTTGTTCACCTTGATTAGTTAGCTTCAAAAGAAAACCATAATATGCTCGATTATCTGATTCTAAGTAACCAGAAATAAAAAAATCTCCTTCGCAGTTTTCCAAAATACTTCTTGCTTCATCATACTGTCCAAATCCATCGTAAATTATACACCATAACGAATCACCATCAACATTGGTTCTTAGGACAAAAAAATCAATACCATTTCCACTTGTGTAGCCTGTTGATGCAAATCCATTATCTGTGGTTTGGACAACAGAGATTACTTTACCACTACCACTACCACTTAAGTAATAATCCTGTGTCCATAATATTTCACCTTCTTGTGTTATTTTTCTAAGTGTTGGGAAAGTGTTATATCTACCACCGAGAATTATATTTGTATTATTATCATTTGTTTTAACCATAGAATCTACGTATAAATCTTCTCCATCGACAACCCATTCTCTATTACCTTCGCTGTCTCGTTTTATAAGTGCAGTCCCACCCCACATGTTAGAAACAGCTGAAATAAAACCTCCGTCATCGGTTTCTACAAAAGCATCAGATTCACTTTCAGACATAAAATTTACAGTATCCTTTTTTGCCCAAACAAGATTTCCATCATTATCTGTTTTCAATAAAAACCCCCAATGTACTTCATAACCCATTCCATCATCAATATCGTAATATCCATTAATGACATAACCACCATCCTGACAAATTAATACATCCTCTGTTACATAAGTATCTGCATAAAACGGATCGTAGGTTTGTATCCATGTATCCTGTGCCCAAAGTAAATTGAAAAATAAAAAGCAAAAAGTAAATTTCAAGATTCTTAATTTCATAATAACCTCCAATTATAATTTTATCTTAATTTTAGAATACAATCTTTAAATTATAAATTTTAACATCAATCTTTATAAATTTTCTGATGCGATATAATGTTTGGCTGCTGCCACGCTCTTTCACTTGCTCTTCCTGCTTGGCTGTGGAGCTGTTTGTTAAGCCCAATCTCTTCAAGAAAAACACTCAAATTATCAAGCTACTTCCTTCTGATACAAATACTTTTGAAACTCGATGAACAGAGAACTTATTTTAGCAACGCTTCCCAAAATCTCTTTTGCGTCTTCGAGTGATTGATATTTATTAGTAAGTAAGATTGGTAATTTATCCTGATCAAGTTCGCTCACGCCTGTTTCGATATATTTACTGAGAACGAATTCAATAAACTCTTTTTGTTTATCGTTGAGCATTGCAAAAATTGTTGCTTCTGAAACAGCGACTCTTTCCTCTCTGCTGATCGGCTTTATATCGCTGTTGAAAACATATTCCAGAACATCAAATAAATCACTCTTTTCTGCATCGATCAATTTTCTTAGCGTGTTTAACTGCTCTCTACCAAAACCTGCTTCATCCAATTTTTCCAGTAATGTTCTTCTGGTAATCGGATTACTCCAAATAGTTCGTAGTTCTTCTTCACTTTTAAAGAATTCAGGGAGCACACCGAATAAATTATGTAGAAATTCTTCAGCTGAAATCGGTTTGCCGTCAGTACTCCAAAAAGAGGTTGCGATCATATGTTGAATTTCCCGCTCTTTGCCGTCTTTCAATTTGATCTTAACTTTCCTTATACAAATGCAAGGTCGTTGACCACATTTAGGACAAGGTTCACGCTGTTCTTTTTCGCAAATGCAAGGTAGCTCACCACAAATCGGACAAGGTTTTGGATCTTCTTTCTCGCAAATACAAGGAATTTCACCGCAAATCGGGCAAGGATCAATTATTGGTTCTCCATCCCATTCAGGATCAGAAAACCGCTGATACGCATCTACAAAATCATAAATTGTGAAAAATTCTTTTCCGTCAAAAAGCCGTGTTCCGCGACCGACAATTTGTTTGAATTCAATTATCTGATTAACAGGTCTCATCAAAACAATATTGCGAATATTTCTAGCATCCACGCCTGTTGAAAGCTTTTGAGAAGTCGTCAGAATTGTTGGAATCAGCTTTTCATTATCTTGGAATTCCCGTAAATATTGCTCTCCGATTTCACCATCGTTGGCTGTAACTCGAACGCAATAAAACGGGTCTTTATTCTTCTTAAATTGATTTACCAAATCTCGAACTGCTGCGGCGTGAACTTGAGTGGCACAAAAAATAATTGTTTTGTCATTCGGGTTAGCTTCATCCAAAAATATTTTAACTCGTTTTGATTCTCGTTCTTTGATCTCAATTATTTTATTGAAATCTGCTTCTTCATAAAGTTTGCCTTCTTCAATTTCACCTTCAATGATATTATCGTCACTTGTATAAATGTAATCATCCAGCGTTGTCTTTATCCGTTTTACTTTGAAAGGAGTCAGAAAGCCGTCATTGATGCCTTCTTTGAGAGAATAAACATAAACAGGTTCTCCGAAATATTTGTAAGTATCAATATTGTCTTTCCGCTTTGGTGTTGCCGTCAGACCCAATTGGACAGCAGGAGAAAAATAGTCTAAAATTCCACGCCAATTTCCTTCGTCGTTTGCTCCACCACGATGACACTCATCAATAATTATGAAGTCAAAATAGTCTTTTGGATATTCCCCGAAGTAGGGAACAGGATTACCTTCCGAATCCCATCCGCTCATAAAGGTTTGAAAAATTGTGAAAAAGATACTGCCGTTTGTTGGAACTCGTCCTTGATTTCTGATTTCATTTGGTCTGATTCTTACCATAGCATCATCGGGAAAAGCAGAGAAAGCGTTAAATGCCTGATTGGCGAGAATGTTTCTGTCTGCCAGAAAAAGGATTCTCGGTCTTCTGCTACCGTCTCGTTTCAAGTTCCATCTTGTATGGAAAAGCTTCCAAGCTATTTGGAAAGCGATTGCTGTTTTTCCTGTTCCTGTTGCGAGCGTTAACAATATTCGTTCTTTATTTTGAGCAATTGCTTCGAGTGTATTTTTTATGGCAATTTCCTGATAATATCGCAATTGCCAAGTTCCGCTTTTGCTCTCAAACGGAATTGCTGAAAAATTATCTCTCCACTTATTTTGGTCGGAATAAGTTTTTTCCCAAAGCTCTTCTGGCGTTAGAAAATCGGAAACCAATTCTTCATTTCCTGTTTTCATACAAATTGCATAGATTTCTTTTCCGTTGGTGGAATAAGCTGTTTCCAATTGCATTTTTTCTGCGTACAATTTTGATTGAGCCACACCTTCACCAACTTCCAAATCTGCTCTTTTGGCTTCGATAACTGCAAGCTTGATTCCTTTGTAAACAAGAACATAATCTGCAATTAATTTCTTTGCTCTTCGCTGTCCTGTTTGGATTCTGCCTGCTGTTATCGGGAATTCTCGTAAAACTCTGGAATTCTCAATAATCCCCCAACCGTTTCTCTTAAGTTTTGGGTCGATCAGTTCTGCTCTTGTTTCGGATTCGTTCATTTCATCATCTTCTTATAATGCTCTTCGTATCCATTTTCTTTAAACAATAACCCGAGAGCTTCTTTAAAAATATCATAATTAAATTCTTTAAAATCAAATATATTCTGACCCAATGAATGGGATTCTCTGTTTATATATCTATTGAAAGATTGATATTTTGGATTTTGTAAACTCTTTTTCTGGAATACATTACTTAAATCAGACTTTTCAATAAAATTGAAAAAATATTCGACAATATTTCTCATACTATTAGCAATAAGAGCTGTTGGCTGAGCATTGTCTTTTATAATTGACCAATATGCTTGATAATCATTTTGTATTTCTTCATATTTCATTGAAGTAATCTGACTACCTTCCGAATTTTTTATTATTCTGAATAAACATTGATTCTCTTTTCTTCGTTTATGATTTGTATCTGTCAGCTCATAAAAGAAGTATAAACTATGGGTTAATAAAAAGACTTGTTCATATTTATCAGATTTTAGAAATTCTTCCATAATCAAGCGTCCAATATTGAATATGTATATATGTGATAAACTTGATATAGGATCATCAATTACAATAATTTTTTTTGTCCCCACTTCTGAAGCTTCTTTTTTTCCTTTACAAAGTTCAATAAAATACAAAAAGCTAATTATCATTTTTTCACCCTCACTAAGGGTTTGGAATATTTCAGCTTTATTATCTCCTCTCTGAATTTTGTATAAGTTTTCTGAATGCTTAATTATATTAAAATCATTAATTCCTAAATCAATTAATCCTCCATTAATATTTTCAATAGCTTCATCAATATTAACAGTTTGTTTTTGTTGTTCTTCAATTATTTCTTTTTGAGCTGTAATTACTCCATTGTTCTCCCTTGTGCTCTTTTCTGTATCAAAAGTTTTTTTATTATAAGTAGATTTTTCTATTTTAAATATAGATATTGTTTGGTCATATTCCCATCTCATAATATCCCAGAACACACCTTTTATTTTAGTTAATGTATCTTTTTTATTATCTATTTTTAAATTGAAACTATCAATATCTTTGTTTATTCTTTTAACAAAATTATTAAATTCATCAATAGTTTTTATTGAATCTGCTAACTCTATCTTTTGACTTGGATTTTTAATTTTACTTTCAATCTTTTTAGAGTTCTTTTTAAGAATCTTTAATACATCTTTATATTTTTCTTCAAATTCCGTTTTCTTTTCAATCAACATTTTATTTTGAAGATATTCTTCTTTTGTTTTAAAGAGTTTTATTGCATTATTATATTCTGTAAGAAGTTCTTCTAATTTATTTAAATCTTCTTGATAAGATTTATTGAAAAAATCATTTATACTATTAATAAATTCCTTAGTTATTGTTTTTTGTTGGCAAAATGGGCAAGTCTCAGATTCTGTTTCAATTTCTTGTGGTAGATATTTAATACCATCATTTACCCAATTTGAGTTATTTAATTTAGTTATCAAATTAGCAATAGTGCTATTCTTATTTCCTACAATTTCTTTTTCAAATAATATATTTGTTTCAATATTTTGTTGAGTAAAATTAATGCTTACAACTTGGTCTATTTTCTGAACATTTTCACCTTGAACATCATTAATTTCTTTTTTTAACTCAGTTATTGTCTTATTAGGCTTAGTGTCTGGTTTATAAATAGCTGAGATATAATCAGACAATTTAGATTTATTACCTTTTAGATTTTCTAAACAATATTCGAATATTCTATCACCACCTGTATAATCTGTTTTTATCTTCCATATTGTTTTTTCAGAGCTTTCTTTCTTTTTATCAAAAACTTTTTTCATATCTGTTAATACAGTGGCATTGTTTTCATTTTTCTTTTCTAAATCACTTATAATCTTTTCTGCATCTCTAATTTTTTTCTCAGCATCTTTGTTTTCTTTGGAAAGAGTAAAAATCCCTTTCAACTGTTCATCTTCAAAGAAATAATCCTGTATAAACTTTTGATTATATACAAGTATGTCTTCTTCATTCAATCCTTCAATAGAACAGTCTTTATATTCGTAATTATCTTTGTCATATAAATAATTTGAAAGTATACTTTTTCCTGTTCCATTTAATCCATAGATTAAATTAATTTTCTTTTCCGTTTCTACATAAGTTGGCGATTTATAACTGGCAACTTTATTTAGGTTAATTTTTTTTATCATAATTTACAACTCTCCTCTAAACGCCTTCTGCAAAACGCTCTTTTTCAACTCTTTCAAATTCTCTATTTTTTGCTGATAAATATTTTCTAATTTTTTGGATTCAGTTGAAAGTGCATCAAGTTTTTGGACTATTTGTTTTTGCTCTTCTTTTGATTTTGGAAAATTCAACACAACATTTTTTAAAGATGAATTTGATATAACTGGTTGAGCGGCTTGTCTTGCAAATCTTCTCAAAGTCATAAAATTTAATAAATATTCAAGAAATGAAAAATCGAATTCTGATTTATAGTTAATTATTTTGAAAGCATTATCAGTAAGCCAAATTTTTTCTTTGATGTGTCGAACATTTCCACATAAAGCACCAACTCTGCCAACAATTACATTTTCTCCACTTAAATTATAATTATTATGCAAACCAGCAACTCCGTTTCCACCGAATACTTTATAATTTCCACGAATCATATTTTTTTGTGTTAAGCCATCACCACTTTTTAATTTAAAACATTCTCCCAACTTCTTCTCAACCCAATCATCACCTTTGTTCTCAAAAATAATCTGCAAATAACTCTCAAAAAGTTCTTTCGCATTTTTCAGGTTATCCAAAGCATTTTGTTTTGCTTTATCTATTGAGGAAAATGCTTTATCTAGAATTGCAACGATGCATTTTTGCTCGGGGAGTAGTGGGATGGGGAAAATTAGCTCACCCAATTTTGTAGCATTAAAACCACCTTGTGCACTACCAGAAATTCCTTTATTAATTTTATCCCAATATAACTTAGTTTGAAAATAATATGCAACATATTCTGGGGAAAAATTCTTTTTAGAAATTAATTTAAGTCTTATTAAATATGATGCAAAAACAGTTTTCGGAGGATTTTTGAGTAAATAACTTTTACCTGTTGTAGCACCAGTTCTCGCAAAGACAATATCAGATTCTTCTAATTTGTATTTTTGTAAATCAATATCGTTACACTTACAATAAGGTACTTTTTCCCAATCAACACTATTATTTTGAATATCTGTGATTCTTAAAAATTTTGGTCCAATATTCTCAAATATTGCTTTTTCTGTGTAACCATAATTAATTTTTGCAATTTCTTTCAATTTCTTAATTTCCCAATTATTTTTCATTCTCAATCTCTTTATTATTGGGTTTATTTAAAAGATTTTTTGCATTCTTAGAAGTAACAATTGATTCACCTGTTTGCTTTTCAATTTCTACTCTTGCTTTTTTGGCTGCATTACCGCCTTTACGAGCAACTTTTTTATTGGCGTCCAAACCTTTAGGCTTTTGTTTTTTCGAGATTTCAGTGGTGGATGCTTCTGCCAGCATATTCAAAACCAATTCCAAATTGGACATATTATCTCGCAGGTTCTCTTTTTTCAGTCCTTTCAGTTTTTTGTAATCTTTCACTGTTTTATCCGACCAGGCTTTAGTAATCTCGTTGGTTAAAATTGCGTATTCCAAACCGATCTTCATTTCTCTTTCCTGCCATTCATCGGTCAGCTCTTTTCTCACTTCAATGCTTTTCAGCCGCTGGTTTATCCATTCTATGGAATATCCTTTTTTCAGGTAAGTTGCCATTGCTCGTTCAAATGCAAGTTCGGGATCTTCTGTTTCTTCAATTCGCTCGTAACCAACTTTAGCCAGCCACAATTTAAAAGGTTCGGCTTTAGGTGACGGAATAGATTGAATTAATCGCAAAAGCTGCTCTGTGTCGGCAACATCGGTTTTTCTCATTTTGCCGTCTGCTGCCAGCATTTTCAAACGGTTACAATCTGTAACCGTTTCATTTCCTTCCTTTGTTAGCCTGTGTTTCAAGACTTTCCAATAATTTCTGGCACCTTGATGATCTTTTTGTTCTGTTAGAATTGCTACCACATCAATAATGGAAAAGAACCATTTTTCTTTTTCTTCATCCCAATGAGTTCTTACTTTTTGTTCTTGGAAAAGTTGGATTTTGTTTTTCATTTTTTCTTTGGTTATTGAGCCTGTCGAAATATTGCTCATATCATTTCCTTAATCGTTTCTAAAATTGTTGCACTTACTTTATCCAATTCTGCCATCTCTTTCAGAATTTCGTTTGGTTGTCTGAGTTGTGCTTCTTCGGGAGTATTGGGATTTTTTGCAGAAAGGTCAAAAGTGGTTTGATCAATATCTTTAATGTTTACTGTCCAAGAGTTTTCACTTTCCGCTTTTGTTTTTTGGAGTTCAATAAATTCTGCTAAATCTTTTTCATTCAGAGGATTTGTTTTACCGAGGTTTCTGTCTAAATTTAATTGATAGAACCAAGTTTGTTTTGTGGAACTTCCTTTTTCAAAAAAGAGAACAACAGTTTTTACTCCTGCTCCCGTAAAGGTTCCACCTGGTAAATCTAAAACTGTGTGTAAGTTGCAATTACTCAAAAGTTCCTTTCTGAGGGAAATGGAAGCGTTGTCGGTATTACTGAGAAATGTGTTTTTGATTACAACTCCTGCTTTTCCGCCTGCTCGTAATATTTTGATGAAATGCTGTAAAAACAAGCTGGCTGTTTCACCTGTTTTTATAGGAAAGTTCTGTTGAACTTCTGCTCGTTCTTTTCCTCCAAACGGTGGATTTGCCAGAATTACATCGAAGCGATCTTTTTCTTGAATGTCGGAAAGATTTTCGGCAAGTGTGTTTGTGTGAATAATATTCGGAGCTTCAATGCCGTGCAGAATCATATTCATTATGCCGATGATGTAAGCGAGAGATTTTTTCTCTTTGCCGTAGAAAGTTTTCTTTTGTAAAGTTACAGTGTCAGTTGTGGTTAGTTTTGCATTTTGTTTTAAATATTGGAAGGCTTCGACCAAAAAACCAGCTGAACCGACTGCACCATCATAAATTGTATTTCCGATTTCAGGAGCAACCACTTTTACAATAGTTTTTATCAGCGGTCTGGGAGTGTAATATTCTCCGCCGTTTCTTCCTGCATTTCCCATATTTTTAATTTTGGATTCATACAGATGGCTCATTTCGTGTTTTTCTTTATGTGTTCGGAATCGAAGTTCATCAATCCGATTTATCACTTCTCGAAGATTGTAACCACTTTGAATTCTGTTTTTCAATTCACTGAATATTTCACCGATTTTGTATTCGATTGTATCGGCACTTTCAGCATCAACTTTGAATTTCTTTAGATATGGGAAAAGTTCGTTATTTACAAAGTCAGTTAGGTCATCACCAGTTAACGCTTTGTGATGATTGATTTTCCCGTCTTTTGTTTTTGGCATTGCCCAAATATTCCATTGGAATTCGGGAGCGATAATATTTTCATAAGTTTTGCCTGAAAGTTCCGCTGCTGTTCTTTTATCTTTTTCCAGATCATCGAGATATTTCAGGAACAGAATCCACGAAGTTTGCTCTACATAATCCAGTTCACTACTGCAACCTGCATCTTTGTGCAGAATGTCATCTATATTTTTAAAAGTTTGTTCAAACATCAATTACCTCATCTAAAATCTTTATGTTATCTTAAAAAACTTATTCCGATTATTGAGTCAAGTATTGCTTTATCTGTTTATCCTTTTTCTTTGGGTTACTCTCGATTGGGCTTAATGGTTGGACACTGCCACGTTCTTCTTGCTTTTCTTTCAATCTGAATGTGGAGTGTTTTGTTATAGGAAATTTATATATCAAGTTCTAACTGGTCTGTGTATTTTGCTATCCTATTTTCAGCAAG
>JAVCCF010000020.1 GCA_030765625.1 Candidatus Tenebribacter burtonii | reverse complement strand
GGATTATATTGTATTGGATAAAGGCTAAGAAGTGCTATTGAGTGACCACGCAGATATTGTGTAGTAACTTCAGATACTAACTCAGCAGGATAAAACTCATTTTTTGAATATGTTTCAATTTCAGGTTTTATGAATGAAATTTCACCTTTATAGCTGATAGGATATGGCTTCTGACGTGGATAGACGTTGTAGCTGCCGATCACAGATTCATTTTCCGTATAACTTACTTCTACATTTACTGCTTCTTCGCCAGCAGGAATTATGATCTGTACAGGTAATGCCGGAAGTTCAGGATAACCCGGTTCGTATGTATATGAAAGTCCATCGATCGAGATTCTATCATAATTTCCAATTTTGTTAATTGTCGGTTCATCAAATTTAAAATCTTTTTGAATAACAGTTGCAGAAAGAATACTTCCTAACACTAATGTACTAATTATAATAAATATAATTCTCTTTTTCATTATTAACTCCTTATATAATTTATTTCATTTTTATAAATGCAAGAAAAGTTCCAAAAAATATTATTTTATCACAAAACAGCCCTGTTCGTTGTATTACGAACAGGGCTGTTAGTTTATTAATCTGTGACTATATTTAAACCTTTATTTAAGGAGTATCATCTTCTTGATACTTGTGTAATCACTACCATCATTTTCTGCATCAAAACTACTGAAATAAACTCCACTAGTTACACTCTTACCAGATTCATCACGTCCATCCCAGATTATTGAGTGATAACCAGCCTGCATGTTATCATTAATTAGTGTCTTCACTTTCTGACCACGAACATTGTAAATATTAAGTGATACTTTTGCATCAGCTTTCAAACTGAATTTGATATTAGTTGTTGGATTAAAAGGATTAGGATAGTTACCATTCAGCTCTGTAACTGTAGGAAGAAGATCAAGACCATTTCCCACACTTACACCTATCCCAATAAGAGCTACAGTTACTTCTTCCTGGTTAGGGTCATTGCTGGTAATAATAAGATCACCTGAATAGGTTATTGCCTCTGTTGGTGTAAACTCAATATCGATCTCAAGACTGCCGCTTGCTTCTATTGAATAATTTGTAAGCTCAGATGAGAAACATTCGGGAGCATCAATAGTTCCATTCAGTTCTTCTGTTCCCAGATTGAGGATCGTAAGCTGCTCAACTGCTGTCTCATTAAGGGATACATTACCAAACTCAATATTGTAAGTGCTAAGACTGATGATTGGAGTATTCCCACCACCTGCTGCCGGGAAAGTAATATAATCTATACGAGCACAGTCTGTACCACCAGTTTCATAAGTATCTTTAACATATCTCCATTCGACAGTATGATTTCCTGCAGATATAGAATAGGTCTCTTCAGCCCAACCAACATCACCACTCCACTCTTCCATCTGTGAATTGTCTATGAAAAATCTTAAATAATCATAATTAGCTTCGGAAGATACAGTTCTGTAAAAGCTGATCTCACCGTCAGTCATAACATCAAGTTCTAATAGGATGTTAGTCGATGCATTATTTCCGATCGCACCTGATTTAGCACAATAAGAACCTTCATAGGCTCCATTCGAAATTGTCCAATCAGCATCACCGCCAAATTCCCATGAAAATAGTGAGAAATCACCTGTCTCAAAATTCTCCATAACCAGTCCGATAAAAGGATAGTACGGGAAAGCATTTGTGTATCCACCACTGTTTACCATTAAGTCTAGTGTAGCGATCATACCTGTAGTTGCATTATCATCTACTTCAATATCAAATGTAGCAATTGTTTGTTCAGCCGGATCAAGACCGGCAGAGTTATATGTACCGCTAGTAACAGTAATAAGATCAGGAGAGGAAGAGGTGAGTTCTGCAACTATATCTTCTGAAGCCGCATTTCCTGAATTTGTTAGCGGTAATGAAAGCGTAGCTGTCTCTCCCGGATCAAGTATGCCGTCTCCACCTGAATCTGCTATTATCATAAATCCAGCTTCAAAAGCCGGTGCATTGAAGGTAATATTGAACTGTGATGTCCAGGTGTCTTCATCAGCAGCCATTTCTAAGCTGAACATAGCTGTATGCTGATCCGGAATATTATTAGCAGTATCAAAAACAAATGCATTAACTAGAGAAACTATCTCATCAGCGTCAATAAGAGCAACTGTCTCTGCAGCATCTGTAATTGTGATGTAAGTGTCAGCTGTACTTAGAGTAGCATTAACATTATTAGCACTTTCAGTACCTACATTCTCCAGGTTTACGTCTAAAGTGATCGTTTCATTATATTCAGGTATATCGTTGTTATTATCATGCATTTCGTAAGAATTGATCAATACATAAGGACCACTACTTGGGATAACTTCAATCTCATCGATCAATGGCACACGGTTTTGTTTTGTGATAACGATTTTTGCCATTCCAGGATTGGTAAAGGCATCAATTTCCAGGTTGATCGTACCTGAATCATCAATAAGTCCATTTCCATGAATAACGCCATCCATGGTAAGTGAAACATATGAATAAGGCTCAGCCGTAATCTGGATAGTCTCTAATCCTAAGAAAATAACATCAGGATAAGTTGCAAGATTTTCTTGCGGTACTCCAAGATATGGAGTAAGTGAAGGATCTCCCATTAAAGAGTAAATTTCCCAGTAATAGTTAATTATGCTACTACCACCTTCGGTAACAGCCATATTCCCCTTAAAGATCATACCGCCTGTAGTCGTATACCAGTCAGCAAAAGTTTCACCATGATCATGGAATAAACCATCATAAGTACCTAATCCGGTTGTTTCATAGGTGGGATTAGGAATAACAGTTCCAGTTGCACCAACTCCCCACCAGTAATCTTCATCCCAATAAGTAGAGTTGGTTCCGCCAATATAGCCGATAGAACCTTTATTCTCTGCCCGTAACCATGCTTCACCAAAACAAGTTTGAATTTCAAATTTATTTGTAAGGCAGCAATTTCCAACTACTAAACCATATTTATGCTCATTCTGTAAACTATTGATGTTGGAAATGATAAAGGAAGGATTTGCCCAACTTGTAGAACTGCCGTGTGCAGTATAATTTATATAACCAATTCCATCACTGACATTTTGAATAATATTAGCAGAATTACTTCCTGAATTTGGATACAGATAAGTATGAGATAAAATACCGTGATCAGCATTAAAATAATTTGATGTACCATAACTGATCTGCCCATTTCCCCAGGTGCTTCCATGAGAAGAATCCATTCCAGCTATCATCACAACTTCTTCCAGATAACTTGGATCAGGCATTTCATATTTCTCATATTCCAGAGTTTTATCGATCTGTGGTTGTAATTCAACTGCATTGTTTGCAGAGAAACGACCATAATACATATCAGCGATGAAATCTGTTCCATCTAATTTAACATAATTAAGGTCTGTTATATGTCCGCCAGTACTTCCTGCCCATGCTGGAATTTGTGTAACATCACCAACAAAAAGTACAAATGAAGGTGCAGGATTTTCCGGTGTTCCTGCATCATACTGGTCTTGCAGGAAGTTTTTGATAGATGTCATTGTATTGCCTACATTTGGATCATCAGTATAAGCTTCTATCACTTCAAATCCTTTTTCTGTTTTCCATTCGATAAAAGGTTGAAGTTGTTCCTCAAACATTGGATCGGAAAGGATTATATATTTTATCGGATATTGAGTTATCTGATCCCTGCTTTGAATATGAGAATAATTGATCACAGATTTAGCAAAAGTTGCCTCAAAATATGGTGAATAGGCTTTAGCTCTTTTCCATTGTGTTTGTGCATGATCACCACCGATAAAATCAACTTTAATATCAATATTGTTGTTTACTAAAATCGTTCCTTCTACCGGATTATATTGAATTGGAGATATTTCTAAAATAAATAATCTTACTCCACGCATAATTCCAAGTTCTTCTGTTGAAATAATCTCATTTGAAATAAACTGGTTTTTAGAATAGATTTTTGGATCGTAACTAAAAACTATTTCAGAAGGATCTGCACTTTTGGAAACCGGTAATTGAGTTGGTATAAGTTGATAGTTGATCCCAAAATCCTCAAGTTTTATTTTTGATGTTTCATAATTAAGGATTTGTGCAGAGACTTCTGTACCAAAAGGAACTGAGATTAATTTTCTAATTATCGGAAGTTTTGGTGCTCCAATACTTGTTGAATGAGTAAAACTTTCGATACTTATCTGAGAGAAAGTACCCTCATTAGTTATTACGTCAAATGCTAAGATTTCATCCATAGTCAATTTCATCTGCAAATTATTGTCATCACTTCGAAGAAGTTCCAAGTTTGTACTCGATGATGATAGGCTGATTGAATTCACATTTGCAAATAATGTAATTCCCATTAATGCAATAATAAATATTAAAATCATTTTTTTCATTTTGAAAATCTCCTTAATTCTTAACTTCTTTTATTAGAAGATGCAATAATGAAACCAATTCAGAAAAAAGTATTATTTTTGTTAGTTTTTTTAATTTATCTAATTTTATATGAAATTTTACAATTGACAAAAAAACAATTATTTGAAAATTCAAGACATGATAGGAGGAAGATTTGGATAAAAAATCTTTTTTTGAAAATATAAAAAGGGATACAAATACTGCATTATCAAGAATTTTTGATAAGATTGAAGAAGTTAGCAAGATCTCAGCAATAAAGCTTAAAATAAGCAATTATAGAAGAATTATAAAAGACCATAAAATAGAGATAGGTGAATTTATTGTTTCAAAGAGAAAGAAATTTTCTGAATTTCCTGAAATAATTGAGATACTAGATAAAATTAAGCTATTGGAAGAGCAGATCGTAGCAGAGAGAGCAGATTATTGAACTTCAGAAGAGAGAAAAGGATAAAGCAGAAGTAGAAGAGGACAAGAGTACATCCTCTTGACAGAATATCCTGTCTACTTTGTTTACAACGTAATTATTTATTATGGTTTTATTTAAACTAATGGGAATTGATTTTGGTACAGTAAGAATTGGCATCGCTCTTAGTGATCCTCTTCAGATAATTTCACAACCCTTTAAGGTTATTCTCAATACCGGAAGCACAATCTCTGAAATTCGTAAAATAATAAAGAGTGAAGAAGTTGGAAAGATCATTTTAGGTTTACCTTTAAATTTGGATGGTGAAGATACAAAAAAAACTATGGAAGTTCGCAAATTCTCCGAGATATTAGAGAGTAATGTTGATATCCCTGTGATTTTCTGGGATGAAAGATATACTACTGTTGAGGCTAATGAAGAACTCAAATATATGGGTTACGGTATTGCTGAAAGCAGAAAAGTAATAGATAAAGTGGCAGCATCAATTATATTAAAAAGTTATATGGAAAATCAAGCATGAAACTGGCTCGCAAAGTAATAATTGTGTTAGTAATTTTAACAATACTTTTAGTTTTGTATATAACTTCGCTTGTAATTTTACCAAAAAAAGTTAATGAAATTCTCATTGATATATCCAAGGGTGAATCGGCACAAGCTATTGCAGAGAAGCTATATGAGAAGAATGTAATTCACAGTAAAAGAGTTTTTTATTTGTATGTCAAATTTACTAATCTTGATAAAACACTGAGTTTTGGAAAATATCATTTCTCTGGAAAATTGTCTCTTCTTGATGTTGTAAAGATTATAAAATTTGGTAAGGTTGTACTTCGTAAAGTTACAATTCCTGAAGGATTAACGGTTAAGAAAACAGCTAAGGTTCTTTCTCAATATGGTTTTGTAGATCAGAATAAATTTATTGTTCTTTGTAATGATTCTCTTTTTGCTATGAAACTAACGGGATTTTCCGTACCATCGCTTGAGGGCTTTCTCTATCCCGAAACATATCATTTTCCATATGAAGTAAGTGAACAATACATCATAAAAACGCTGGTACAGGAATTTTTCTCCCAAACCCAGAGCTTTGATTTTGTTCCGAATAGAGATCTGGATTTTTATGAAACACTTGTCTTGGCTTCTATTGTTGAGCGTGAAGCAAGATATAGAGATGAGCAACCAACTATTGCAAGTGTTTATTTGAATCGTATCAAATATAACTACAAACTCCAGGCAGATCCAACTGTAGCATATGCTCTTGAACTTGAAGGTAAAATTAGAAAGAAAATTTATTATCGTGATCTTAAAATAGATTCACCATTTAATACCTACAAAAATTATGGATTACCTCCTACACCAATTTGCAGTCCTGCAATTAGCGCAATACAGGCAGTTCTTGAACCTACCGAAACGGATTTTTTCTTTTTCTTTGCAAATGGCAGTGGTCGACACGAATTTAATCAAACTTATCAACAGCATATTAATCAACAAAATACTATAAATAAATAATGGAAAACCATATATTACTTCATCTGGCGATCATCATATTTTTTTCAAAAATACTTGGAGCAATTGCTAGAAAATTGAAACAACCGCCTGTTATTGGGATGCTTCTCTTAGGTATAGTTTTAGGTCCGACTTTATTACATTTTATTGAACCGGATGAAGTTATTATGTGGATCGCAAAGGTGGGAGTTCTATTTCTTCTTTTTGAAGCTGGATTAGAAACTAATATTAAACGCATTAAGGAAGATTCCAAACAAGCATTATTACCAGCTTTTGGCGGGATTGCATTACCTTTTTCTCTAGGTTTAGCGCTTATCTATTTTACAAATCACAATATTACACAAGCATTAGCTGTTGGAGTGATATTTACTGCAACTAGTGTAAGCGTGAGTGTTATGACACTTCTGGAACTAGGAAAATTAAAGAGTATTGAGGGAAGATGTATAGTAAATTCTGCCATTATTGATGATATTGTTGGAATATTACTTCTTACTTTTATTTTTGGAATTATTTCAGGAACGGGTGAATCAGGTTCAGGTCTCACAGTCTCGATTATTAAAATAATTGGTTTTTTCATTATTGCTTCAATAATTGGAGTATTTATCCTTAAACCCTTCTTTTTTAATCTCAAGAAAATTTTATTGGATAATGTTGTGATCTCTTTGGCAATAGCAGTTGTGTTGCTTTATTCATGGCTGGCAGAAATGGCAGGGCTTGCAGCAATAACAGGAGCATATTTTGCTGGTCTTTTTTTAGGGCAGACACAGCATAAACATGCGATTAATATAGGAATAACAAATATTGGGAAATCCTTTTTTGTAGATGTTTTTTTTGTTAGTATTGGTTTGCAATTCGATCTTTTTAAAATTGAAGCAAAGCCAATTTTCCTCCTTCTTTTTATTTTGTTGGCTATATTTGGGAAAATAATCGGAAGCGGTTTGGGAGCCAGAATAACAAAATTTGATGCAGTTCGTTCATTTCGTATTGGTTCCGGTATGATTCCACGCGGAGAAGTTGCTCTTATTGTTGCCAATATGGCATTAGCTAAAGGGTTGATTTCAACAGAGATACTTTCAGCAACAATTTTATTAGTTATCATCAGTGCATTAGTTACACCATTAATGTTGAAATTTAGTTTTAACAAATTTAAAAAAAGTTCTTTTTAACAAAGTGTTTTATCATGATTTAATAAAGGAGTGGATGTATGTGGAAAAATATTATTGATAAGAAATTAGTTATTATTAATCCGGAAATCAACAATAAGAAAGATTTGTTTGAGGCAATGGCAAAGCATGTATATAATCACGATTATATTTTAAATCAAAAGCAATTTCTCAAAGCACTATATGCCAGAGAAAAAATGGCTAATACAGAATTAATTCCAGGAATTGCACTACCTCATGCAAGAAGTAATTCTGTGGAAAAATTATTTATGTCCATTATAATTTTCACAAATGGAATCAATTATGAAAATAAAGAAATGGGACCAGCCAAGATCATTTTCTTCTTTGGTTGTACAGAATCTCAAAATAAAGAATATCTTCAACTTTTAGCGCAATCAAATAGGTTATTGAAGAAAAATAAATTTAGAGAGGCTCTTTTAAATTGTAAAACATCAGATGATGTTATAACAATACTTAACCAATATGATGATGAAATAGTTAGCTCTGTTGAAAAAGAAAAATACTTGTTGATTATGACTTTAAATAATATTAATAAGGCTGATGATGTATTAAATTCTATGATAGAAGTTGGCATTACTAATGCATCAATATTAGATTCTACTTCAATGGCCAGAAAATTGGCTTATGAAATGCCGGTTTTTGCCGGATTAAGTTATATGGCTCAGGGGAAGAACAAAGAATCAAATGTGATTTTAGCTCATATAGAAAACAAGAATACTGCTAATAAACTTGCTGAACTGCTAAAAGAAAATGGGATTGATTTGGATAAAACCGGCGTTGGGTTTATTCAAGTTATTAGAGTTGAGAACATTATTGGTAATTATGAAGAAGATATTGAATTATAAGATTTGCTAATAGAAATAAACATTTTTTCTTGACGATGTTGTTTCAAATTTTGATTTTCTGTGCAGGAGAAAAAATGAAATTTAAATTTATTATTTTATTAATATTAATTAGTTCCTTTTTACTCGCTGCTGAATATCAGATAAATTTAAATTGGGATGAATTTGAAGGTGAATGTAATGGATTCATAAGTGGTTCCATTGGAGAAGAACATGCCTTTTTAAGTGGTGCTGGTGCTGCTGAAGCTTTAGATGGTAAATTGATATCCGTTGGTGAGGGAATGTCTTTTGATGCACAGCAAATATTCAAAGTAAAAAGCGAAGATGGTTTCTTTACATTCTGGATAAAAGACAAATTTGCGGATGACGATATGAATAATGATCCTAACCTAATAAGCATGAGTAAACCAATGATCTCTGTTTTTAAAGATGGGAATCTAATAGATCTCATAAAAGTTCCACAAGGCTCAGGACTCGCTTGTAAGGTATTTACTCTTGATGCAGCCAGCGGGGAAGTTGATCGTGAGATTAAATACTATCCAAAATCGAGGATAGTTGTTGGAAATATAGTAGATGCAGTTACTGGTAATTCGCTTAAAGATGCAAAAATAAGTATAACTGATTATATGAAACAAACCAGACAAACCACAACCGATGAAACAGGGATATTCATATTTGAAGTAGATATCGGACAGTACAGACTTGATTTATTAAAAGAAGGATATGTCAGCACTTATGCAAATGTGCGGATGGGAGCAGATGAAACCCCGAGAGAGATAATATGTGCTCTTTCTCAAGAGATTAAAGAATTTCGCATTGTTCTAACATGGGGAAGCAGGCCGAGAGATCTTGATGCTCATCTTTCCGGACCCAATCCGGATGGTGGTGACTTTCATATTTGGTATAGAAACAGATATCCTATTGGTGGGAAAGACTTTTTGGATAGAGATGATATGGATAAATATGGACCCGAAACTGTAACCATTTATAAACCTGCTGTTGGCAATTATAGATACTCTGTACACGATTATACTAATCGGGATAATAAACAAAGTAAAAATCTTTCACGAAGTAATGCACAGGTTTTCGTATACGGCCAGAATAAATTACTTGCCAGTTTTGAAGTTCCTCACAATTTTCGAGGCAATTGCTGGCATGTTTTCGAAATTAATGAAAAACATGTGATTATTCCTATAAATGAAATTGAATTTATGAAGGATGCAAATAGCATTCATTAACCAAAAAAAACAAATAACTAAAGGAGGGAATATGAAATTTTTAAAGATTATAGCAGTATTAGTTGTTGTGATGCTCCTTGTAACTGCTTGTGGAAAAGGAGGAGGTAAAAGCGTTAAGAAACTTTACTATCCTGAATGGTGGCAGGATCAAGGTAATGCCGAATACGTTCAAACTTACGGAATGGCAACTAAAGTTTCACAAAATTCATCTTACGACGC
Source organism: Candidatus Tenebribacter burtonii (assembly GCA_030765625.1). GTDB lineage: Bacteria > Cloacimonadota > Cloacimonadia > Cloacimonadales > TCS61 > Tenebribacter > Tenebribacter burtonii. Next base: position 22,168 of record JAVCCF010000020.1, on the reverse strand, counting down.
TGCTTATGCAAATGCTATGTTGCAGGCTGCTCAATATGTTGAAACTTATGTACAAGGTATGGTTAAGAACTATGAAGAGGAAGCTGGTGTAGAGAATCCTCAGGTTCTCGCTCTTACCAGTAAAGTTGTAAAAGCGGTTGCTAAAGCTAAATTCACAAATGTTATGGTATCAAAACAAGAAACAATTGTTACTGATGAAAATCGTTACCAAACATTTGTTCGCGTGAGCGTTCCTAAAGAAGCAGTTAATAAAAATCTTATGAATAAAATTAAAAATGAAGAAGCTCTGTACAACCAGTTCAAAGCTTCACAAGCTTTTGGTGAACTGGAAAATGAGATGGGAAAATACGACGAATAATTACGACAATAAGTAATTGTTAAAATTTATTAAAGCGTCCGAATTATCGGGCGCTTTTTTTTATACAAACTCAATTGTGAAGATATCTACAAGTCTAACTTGTCTCTTGTTAGAATTTCATAATATTCCGGTGCTTTTACTTTTGAAACATTACCTTTGGGAACTTCAGTAATTTTTATTTTATTAAAATATCCGTAAAGTTCGAAGTCAATTATGTCGTCATTAATTATCATAGCACTTGCTTTTGCAATCTTTCCATTAATTTTTACCAGTTTTTTGTCACAGGCATTTTTAGCGATGCTTCTGGTTTTTATCAAACACAATTTGCTTAATAATTTATCTACACGCATAAAAGCTCCTTTCTAATCCGACTCGTAATTTATTAATATTACAAGGCAAAATTAGTATTTCAATGTCTTTCATTTCTCCCTCTTTTTGTTAAAGAGAGGGGTTTGGAGGTGAGTTCCTCATTTTATCTTCAAATTTTTAAAATACTCTGATTCTCTAATTCCTGTATAACTAAACAGAGCAAAACCATTAAACCTCATTTTCTTCACCAGTTTCATTTTCTCATTAATTTTATTTGCTGGATATTTATATGCTGTACTCCAGCAGCGCAATCCAACTACAATTTTTTCATTCAGATCATAGTTAGAAAGAAAATTGAGATGTTTTTCAATTGTTGAAGTCGAGGTAGAATATTCCATTAAATATGCCTTATCCAAATATCCTTCCTGCAGCCATTTTATCCAGTTTTGAGAATATCTTTCTGCCTCATCCAGATTAGAAATGACAGCAGCTGTTACTTGAATCTTGGGGGAAATTCTTTTTACATTTAAATAGATGTCTTTCATGAAATTTGTGATTTGGTTTTCTTTCCACTGCATCCATGCATCAGCATCTTGAAATTTAACATCTCTTTTATAGGCTTCCAAAGCCAGTTCAGAAAACCCATAATGAGAGTCTGGATAGCGAATATAATCTAAATGAATTCCATCAACATTGTAATTTGAAATTATATCGAGAATAACATTTTTTGTGTATTCTTGAACTTGTGGAATACCGGGATCAAGATATGCTCCCATATAACTTTCAGGATTCATTTTCTCGTGCGAAAAATCGCAGGTTACCCACTCCGGATGAGCAAAATAAATATGCCCGATAGGTAAATTATCAAGGTTGTGCCCGGTAATTATAAAGGTAGGAAACCAGACATGGATCTCTAAATCTTTGTTTGTATTCCTCTCTAAAATATATTCCAGCGGATCAAAAAGTGAATCCTTAATTGCATAATATTGTTTTTCATGATTCGCATAGAAATTTGATACTTTATTTGGTGTATATGCTGCATCACCACGATACCGAATTTGAACAAGAAGCTGGTTTACATTGTTTTTGTTAAGATCGTCAAGTACGCAATCAGCTTTTTCAGGTGTAGTTATTTCCCATATAGGAACCCACATTGCGCGTATTTCTGCATTTAATGATATGCAAATTAATATAATAAGAATTACTAATATTTTTTTCATCTTTTTTTTTTAGTTATTGAAATATTTTTCTGTTTTTCTACGATTTCTGCTAAACATTTGCCATCAGATAATATTAATTGTAATTTATCAGAAATATTAATATCATTTATGGAATTTAATATTCTTTTCTCTTTTCTAATCAGACTGTAACCACGCTTGAGAGCTTCTTGGGGCGACAGTTCTTTCAGCTCATAAAATAGGATTTCCAGCTTACTTCGTTGTGTTTGTAATAGTTTATGAGTTGTAATGTTCAATTTCATTACAGTTCGTTCTAGTTTAGAATGGAAATCTTTCAGGATGTTCTTTGGATGTTGACTTTCTAAAGCACTTTCCAACTCTTGAATTTCAAGTTTTTTGGAATTGAAATAATATTGTGTAGCATAACGCAAACTACTGAATAAATTATTAATTTTATCTGTAAGCTCTCTTCTGTCCGGCACTGCAAGTTCAGCTGCTGCCGATGGTGTAGGAGCTCGCAGATCTGCTACAAAATCTGAGATCGTAAAGTCAATTTCATGACCAACAGCAGAGATAATAGGAATTTTTGATGCAAATATCTTTCTAGCAAGATTTTCATCATTAAAGCAGAAGAGATCTTCCTGTGAACCACCTCCACGCCCAACTATCAGGATATCAACGGGGAATTCATTATTGAAATAGTCAATTCCTGAAATAATTTCTCTGACAGCATTATCACCTTGGACAGTAGCCGGATAAAGATAGATCATAGTAGGGAAACGCCGTGAAATAACATTACGGATATCTTCAACTGCTGCACCTGTAGAAGAGGTTATAATACCAATAGATTCTGGAAATTCAGGGATTGTTTTTTTATATGCACTATCAAACAAACCCTCTTTGGTTAATTTGCGTTTCAATTCATCAAATTTAAGTTGTAATTCACCAATTCCAGAAGGCAGCATTCTACTTACAGTCAGTTGATAATTCCCACTTTTTTCATAAACGGATATTTTCCCCAAACAGATTACCTTATCTCCAACTTTTGGCTGAAACTTTAGTGAAAGATTTGCTGGTTTGAAAAATACACACCTCAAAGTACTTTTATCATCCTTCAAAGAAAAATAGATATGTCCAGAACGGTGATGAGTAAAATTAGCAATTTCACCTTCCACAAACAGATTTGGGATATTATTTTCTATTACATTTCGTATGTGACGATTTACTTCAGAAACCGTGAAGACATTATCTTTATCAACGTTCATAAATTTCATATCCTTCTAATATTTTCCAACCGGAGCAAGATAAACCGAAAATTCATTTTTACCATCAACATCGATTATTGTATCAACTTTTTCCTGATCGTAAGCTGCAATTGCACAAGTTCCTGCATTTATGCCTTCACAGGCAAGATATAGATTTTGACAAACGTGACCTGCATCTAAAAGCATAGCTTTATGTGCAGCAATGTTATAACGCCATTCACCACGATATGCAACACAGCTCCAAATAAAAACTACCGCTGCTTTACCAGTAAATTTCTGTCCCAAAGTTGCATCAATGATCCCCTCATTCTGATTTTCTAATTCATGAATAAACATTAACTTATGTTCAATTGCAAGATAACGGTATAATCCCCTTTTTAATCCGTCGACATTATTTATTAGAAGGTAAGTTTCAAATGGGTGACGCGAACCGGCAGAAGGAACTGTACGGAAAGTTGCATAAGATTTGTTATTCCTCTCATATACACTTTTCACACCTTGAGATGCCCAAAGTAAAAACGATAACTCTCCTAATGATAATGGTTTCTCTATATATTGCCGGTGACTTTTACGATGCTCGATATTTAGTATTAAATTATCATTTTCAATTTTGATTTTTTCAATCGGAACAAGACCAAATATTTCGCTATCCTTATCAAATTCTTTTTCTAAAGTAGGTTGTGGAAGATTTTTCATCTGATCTGAAACAACATTTTCCATCTCTTTGAAATTAGACTTCATGAAATTACGGTTATTATCAATTATATTCATTCTCTCTCCTTTTCCAACTTATCAAAGAAAATTTTGATTCCCTTTTTTTTGTCAAGACATCACAAAAAAATGTAACTTGACGGGAATTAAATATATTAGGAAATTACCAGAAATTTATGGGGAGAAATATCTATGAAAAAATATTTGATAATTATTATGTTATTTTTTACTTATCTATTGCAGGCACAAATTCCAACAATTTCGTTTTGGAATAATATAAGGAATAGCTCATATACTACTGATGATCAAATTCATATTCGTTGTGAAACAATTGATTTTCCCGGGGTGGAAACGGAAATGTTGTATTCAACTGTATCAGGTTGGGAAAATATAGAAATGACTAATCTCAGCGGATTAACTTATGAAGCTGTAATTCCAGCTCTTCCTGCTGAAACGCAATTTTGCAGATTCAGAACAGAAACTGATACTTTGGTTGGGATGATGCCTGCATATCAGCAAAATGATCTGTTCCCATCAGCAAATGAACTTGGATTTATTGCCGCTGATCCTATTGGTGATAATCTCGATCCCGCATCTCCAAATCTTGATATTTCCGGTAATTATTTTGGCTATTCTGATACAAGATTTTATGCAGGAATTACTAATGAATCTGGAGAATTCCCATTAGATGTTGGTGGGTTATTCCCAACCACATATTATTTTTATGTAACCACTATTCTTAATCCAGAAACAGTTTTCATTGATTCAGTTGTTTATGCTATGATATACTGCGACATCCCAATTCTTATGAGCCCCGGTTTATATAAGATAAGCGGAACGGAATTTAGTTTGGAAGCTTTTGAAATGATTGGCAATATTGAAGCAGAAGTCGTAACTGGACAGTTGCAGATGGCTTGTGATATTGAAACTTTAACCGGTGATGAAAATTTTGGTGAATGGCCCAATATCACAAACTCTATCGGAATAGAAATGCTTACTGCCAAATATACTCTGCCAACAGAATTTCTTATGACAGATCTGGCAAAAATGTCGCTTCAATTTATTGATCAATATGAGATCGAGCCTATCATAAATATATTACCAGAAATAAGTGAATTGGAAGGAACAAATGGTGGTTTGTTCACTTGTAATTATTTTGATGAGAACGGACATTTTCCGATAACAGCAGAAGTAATTGTTGATGGAGAAGTATTTCAACTTAATCCACAAAGTTTTGATTATTCCGGTAATGTTAGCTTTGAAAGTATAACAGGCTCCTATAGCTGGGCTGAAGCTACATTTCGTTTTAGCGATAACAACTTTGAATTTGTTGAAGAAACAATAATCAATAACTCAAGCAGCGATGAGGAACTGCCAATTATATGTAGTACATTGTGGAATTACCCTAATCCCTTCAACCCATCAACCGCTATTTCTTTTTCAGTAACACAAACATCCTTGTTTGTGAATTTAGAAATTTTCAATTTAAAAGGACAAAAAGTAAAAGAATTCGATGTCATTCTGAGCGGAGACAAAGGAGAATCGAATTCAGTAATCTGGAACGGAACAGATAAAAACAACAAACCGGTTAGTTCGGGAATTTATCTCTATCAATTAAAAGTAGACGGAAAATTAATTGCTAAGAACAGATGTTTATTGTTAAAGTAAAAATATTATTAAGGATATGAAATGAAAAAATCACTATTACTCACTTTCATTATTATTAGCTTTAGCTTGTTTGCTGGATACAAAGATATTCCGGTTACCAGAGATCTTGATCCTAATACAGAATATGATACTTATCAGGATTGGCTTGCCTATCATCCACAACAGCAAACACAATTTAATGAAGTTAGCAGAATGTATTCTAATCAGCGGGATGAGGGATTTCTAATTATTGTTAATGCTGATCTGTATGAAGATGTAGAACAATCAATTCAAACATATCAGGGAGACCTTGCAAATGAGGGATTCGATTCCTTTGTCTTGGAATTTGACGGGACATCACATTTTGATCTAAAAATTCAAATAATAGTGTATAATCAGTTAGAAAATGTAACAAATGTTGTTCTTATTGGCGATTTACCGATACCCTGGTTCGAACTTTTTGAAGACTGGAATAATAATGGAATCCAGGATAACGGTGAAGAATGGGTAGAATTTCCCTGTGATCTTTATTATACAGATATTGATGGAACCTGGGACGATACTGATGCAAATGGAATTTATGATTATCATGAAGGAAATAAACAACCAGAGATCGGTATAGGTAGAATAGTTACGGATAATATGAATATGCTTTCTGCAACAGAAGAAGAATTGATAAATGATTATTTTCAAAAAAATCATCTTTTCAGATCCGGGATCCTTATTAGTTATGATACTTCATTAGCATATATAGATGACGATTGGAGTTATTGGGGTCCAGAATATCAACAAGCAATGCAGTTGGCATATCCTTCTGTAGAATTAGTTAATGATATTGAGGAGACAAATGCCGGTGATTATAGGGATAACCGTTTAATTGCCGATTACGAATTTATTCAAGTTCATGTTCACTCCGGTCCCAATGCACATTATTTCTATTATAATAACGGAAATAATTACGAACTTGTAAACAATTATGAAATAGAAGAAATAAATCCAACCGCACATTTCTATAACCTTTTTTGTTGTTCAAATTCCAGATATACAACTGCAAATAATATGGGGGGAATGTATATTTATGGAAGTGATCACGGTTTGGCAACTATAGGTTCAACCAAAACTGGCAGCATGCTTGGTTTCCCCGATTTTTACCAATCATTTTCAGAAGATCTTACAATTGGTGAATCACTTCGTTTATGGTGGGAAGCTAATGTGGATACCGGTCCGGACTGGTGTTGGGAACGAGCCTGGTTTTATGGAATGATAATTCAGGGTGACCCGTCATTAGTAATACAATATGAGCAAGGGGATGTGATATATATTCCTCAGGATTTTCCAACAATTCAAGAAGGTATTGATGCAGCTAGTGATGGATTTACCATCTTTGTAGACGGTGGAACGTATCAGGAAAATCTAATAATTGATGGTAAAGACATAACCCTTATGTCAATAGATGGAGCAGAAAGCTGTATAATTGATGGCGGGTTAGATGATTCCGTGATTAATATTCAGAACTCAGATGATTTAGAAATTAGAGGATTTACAATTCAGAATGGATTTGCAGATAACGGTGGTGGAATTAATATTTTAGGTTCTCCGTTAATAGAGGAATGTATTATTCAAAGTAATTCAGCTACTCTTGGAGGAGGAATTTGTGTTGTAGGTTCTCCTACTATCAGAAATAATACAATTCAAAGTAACAGTGTCACAGTAGCCGGTGGTGGAATTATTTCATATGAAGGAGAAATGATCATTAATAATAATTTAATTTCACAAAATCATTCAGATATTTATGGAGGAGGAGTTCATATTGAGACTTCAGGGTTTGTTGAAATTACAAATAATCGGATTTCTGCAAACTCTTCTCAACGAGGTGGAGCAATCTGTTTTCATGCAGAAAATGCTGGTGGTATTGTTAAGAATAATTTAATAATAGAAAATACTGCTGAGTTTATCCATTCAGATTTTGGTTATCTTACCGGGAATCATGTATTAATAAATAATACATTTGTAAATAATGAAGTTGATAGTCTTGGAATTAATTTCGGGCAAAATTGTAATGCAGTTCTTATTAATAATATTATCTGGGAAAATGCAGATGAAGAGATTAGGGTTAATCCAGATACAAATGTAGAGGTTAGATATTGCGATGTTCAAGGAGGTTGGGAAGGAGAAGGTAATATTGATATTATGCCACGTTTTCATGGTCAGGAATATGGTGATTACAGTATCACTGGATTCAGCCATTGTGTTGGTGCTGGAATTGAAGAAATTGAAATAAATGAAACATGGTACTATGCACCGGAATTTGATATTGAGGGAACGATCCGTCCTGCTCCGGTTGGTTCAAATCCGGATATAGGAGCTTATGAACATCTTAATGGCGAACCTTATGTTTCTGCTGAAAACACACAATTATTAATACCTGATTACAAATTACAAAACTATCCAAATCCCTTCAATCCATCAACCACTATCTCATTCAATTTAATAACAGAGAACACAGAAAGTACAAAGTTAGAAATTTACAATCTGAAAGGGCAGAAAGTGAAAAAAATCGATGTCATCCTGAGCGGAGTCGAAGGAGAATCGAATTCAGTTACCTGGAATGGAACCGACTCAAACAACAAACCGGTTAGCTCAGGAATATATTTCTATAAATTAATAGTTGATAAAAAAGTTGTCGCAAATAAAAAAATGTTGATGTTAAAATGACCTTTGGAAAGGTCGGAAATATTTCGGATGGTTATCATAATTAGTCAGATAAATTAAAATATAGAAAGAACTAAAATTAAATAAAGGGAATAGTATGTTTATAGATTATTCACGAATTAAGGTTGAATCTGGTAGAGGTGGAAGCGGATGTGTTAGCTTTCGCAGAGAAAAGTTCGTTGCCAAAGGTGGTCCCGATGGTGGTGACGGTGGCAAGGGTGGAGATATTATAGCTGTTGGAAATGAGAATAATAATACACTCATTGCGTATCGTTATAACAAACTTTTCAAATCTGAAAGGGGACAACATGGACAAGGTAGTGATAAAACCGGTGCTTGTGGAGAAAATAGATATTTAGATTTACCACTGGGAACAGAGATATTTGATATTACAGATGGGAAACATGAAAAGATCGGAGAAGTAATAATTCATGAGCAGAAAGTCTTTTTAGCAAAAGGTGGAAACGGAGGTAGAGGTAATGCCAGGTTTAAAAGTGCTACCAATAAAGCTCCCAGATATGCTAAACCAGGTGGAGATGGTCAATATCGTGAGCTAGAACTTGTCCTGAAATTAATGGCGGATGTTGGCTTAGTCGGTTTCCCAAATGCAGGGAAATCAACTTTGTTGAGTAAGGTTTCATCAGCTCATCCCAAAGTGGCAGATTATAAATTTACAACTCTCGCACCTTCTCTCGGTGTGGTTCAGGTTAGTGATTTTGAATCTTTTGTAATGGCGGATATTCCGGGAATTATTGAAGGTGCTCATGATGGGAGAGGTTTGGGAGATCAATTCTTAAAACATATTCAAAGAACCAAAATCCTGCTTTTTCTCATTGATATTGATTCGACAGATCCATTCAATGATTATCAGGTACTGAAGGAAGAGTTGCATCTTTATGATCCGTATCTCGATAAAAAACCACATCTAATTGCACTTAGTAAAATGGATACAATTCCAGAAGATGATAAAGTAGAATTCTATAATTTATTGAAAAATGAATTTGAAACCAAACTACACGAGAACATCATTTCAATATCTTCAGTTTCAGGGGAAAATCTGAAACAATTAATTGTTAAATTACATCAGATATTAGCAAAATTGGATAAAGAATAAAGTAAAAATGAAAATCCTGATAGTTCCCGATTCATTCAAGGGAAGTCTATCTTCCCAACAGGCAGCAGAAGCTATTGAAGAGGGACTTGCAGGACAATTATTTAAAATAGAAAAAATTCCCATGGCTGATGGAGGTGAGGGAACTGTTGATTGTCTTGTTGCCGCTGAACGTGGAACTATGATGAGGAATTTTGTTACAAACCCGATAGGCAAGAAGATCCAAGCTGAATTTGGTATTCTTAAAGATGACAAAACTGCAATAATTGAAATGGCATCAGCTTCAGGATTACTGTTAATTTCTAAAGAAAAAAGAAATCCACTTTACACCACAACTTATGGAACAGGTGAATTGATACGTAAAGTTATAGAACGAGGATATAGCAAGATAATTCTGGGTTTAGGAGGAAGTGCAACTACTGATTGCGGTGCTGGAGCATTGCAGGCTTTAGGTGTAAAACTTTTAGATGAAAATGGAATAAATATTAAAACTGGCGGATTTTATTTGAAGAATATAAAACAAATTGATATTTCAACTCAAAATAAATATGAAAATATTGAATTAACTTTTTTGTGTGATGTTTCTAATAAATTACTAGGAATTAATGGGGCTGCCAGAGTCTATAGTCAGCAGAAAGGATCGTCATTAGAAGAGGTACAGATACTGGAAGATAACATAGAACATTTTGCTGGAATAGCAAAAAGAGATACCGGAATTAATATTACAGAATTTAATGGAAGCGGAGCAGCCGGAGGGTTAGCTGCCGGTCTTTCTCTAATATTCAAATCTCATTTTGTTTCAGGAAGTGAATTTGTTATAAATGCTACTAACTTGAAAACAAAAATTAAAAATGCAGATGTTATTATCACAGGTGAAGGAGAATTAAATTCTCAAACAAAATTTGGCAAGATTCCATATAAGATCGCAAAAATTGCTAAAAAATATAAAAAACCGATTATTGGTATTTTTGGCAGTATCACTGAAGATGCCAGGGAAGAATACGAACACGATTACTTGTTTATGTCAGAATTGTGTGAGAAGGGAATTTCCAAAGAAAAAGCTATTCAAAATGCCTATTTGTTATTGTCTGGAAAAGTAAGAGAGATATTTAAAGAACTACAATTAAATTAGTGTTAAGTCAAATTTGTAAATATGTATTTAATTTTTATTCCGCTTAGCTCCCATTAATAAGGGGAGATTGTGAGGGGTTTATTTAAACAAAAATCAAATACATCAATAGATTAATATATATTCGGAGAAATCATGAAACCAAAAATATTTGTTACAAGAATGTTACCTGATTTGGTAATGGAAAAATTAAATAACCATTTTATCGTAAATGTGAACACTAAAGATATAGCACTTTCTAAAACAGAGATAATACATGGAACATCAAATTGCGATATACTTTTATGTTTGCTCTCAGACACGATCGATTCAGATATTATCTCTTGCAATCCAAATTTGAAGGGGATTGTAAATTATGCAGTTGGCTTTAATAATATCGATGTGAAATATGCAACAAAATTGAATATCCCAATAACAAATACTCCGGGAGTTCTCACGGAGACAACAGCTGATATGGCTTGGGCATTGATGTTCAGTGTTGCCAGAAGAATTGTCGAATCTGACAAATTTGTGCGGGAAGAAAAATTCAAAGGTTGGGCTCCTAAATTATTTTTAGGTGCAGATATTTACGGAAAAACACTAGGAATAATTGGTGCCGGAAGAATTGGAACTGCAGTTGCTAAACGTGCTTTGGGTTTTAACATGAAAGTTCTTTATTCGGATGACAGCTCTAATATCGAGAACACGATCAAAGCAGAAAAAGTTGATCTTGAAAAGTTGCTCAAAGAATCAGATTTTGTTTCTCTTCATGTTCCCATATTACCGGAGACAAAATACTTGATTGGAGAAAAAGAGCTGCAAATGATGAAAAGTACTGCAATTCTTATTAATACTTCCAGAGGTGCAGTAGTTAATGAAGAGATACTTCTAAATGCTTTGCAGAAAAATTGGATTGCCGGTGCTGGACTGGATGTTTATGAGAATGAGCCAAAGTTAATTGAAGGTTTGATAGATTGTGATAATGTTGTTTTAGCAGCTCATATTGCCAGTGCTTCTGTGGAAACCAGAACCAATATGGGATTTATAGCAATTAATAATGCTCTTGCTATCTGGCAGGGAAAAATTCCGCCACAAATCGTGAACAAGGAAATTTATGAAAAATAATCTGGAAAAAATTAAAGCATGGATCAAACTGCTTTCTACTCCTGATATCGGGAATGCAACTGCCATAAGACTCGTAAAAACTCTTGGAGAACCGATTTATTTCATTAACGCCATTTCAAAATTTGATGATATAGAATTCATTTCTGAAACAGCAAAAGAGCATCTGATAAATATTCAAGAACCGGAAAATTGGGAAAATATTTGCGAACTCATCAAGGAATATGACATAAAATTTGTTTCGATCTTGGATGATGAATATCCCGGACCATTAAAAAATATCTTTGATCCTCCGCCTTTCCTGTTTTATAGAGGAACAATAAAAAAGGACGATTTCCGGCGTGCACTTGCTGTTGTCGGCACGAGAAAAGCAAGTAATTATGGTAAGTTAATGACTAAAAGAATAGTGCAGGAACTTGCCGCTTTAGGCTTTACAATTGTGAGTGGACTGGCTTACGGAATCGATACAATGTCACATCTGGCAGCTTTGGATAGTGGGGGCAGAACTTATGCTGTAATGGGAACAGGAGTTGATCAGATCTATCCTTCCAGAAATAGAGAGCTGGCAGAGCGAATTTTGGAGAATGGCGTTTTGATCTCTGAATTTATTCCGGGAAGCAAAGCAGAAAAATGGAATTTCCCAACCAGAAACAGAATAATCAGCGGTCTTTCTTTAGGCAGTTTAATAATTGAAGGAAGTAAAAAAAGCGGAGCCTTACTTACGGCAAAATTCGCTATGGATCAAAACAGAGATGTTTTTGCTTTGCCCGGTGATGTGAATCGTCCTCAAGCAGAAGGACCCAACTACCTGATAAAACTGGGAGCAAAGATCGTAACAAAAGCAGCAGATATTTTAGAAGAATATGAACTTGTAATGGATCAGCAGCAACGAATATTTCCTGAAATGAATGAAAAGGAAGAACAAGTATACCAAATTCTATTGAATAATAAACCGGAAACTCATTTTGATAAATTGATAATTGAGACTGGTTTTACAGTTGGTGAGATTTCAACTGTTTTGCTTTCACTCGAATTAAAGAACATAGTTAAAAAAGTGCCTGGTAATAAAATAGTGCCGCTGTATTAGGTGACTCACCTTGCTATTCTTTTCTTCTCATAAAATCGAAAAGAGGAACATAAGAAGTTATGAAAGAATATGCTAGAAGATATCAGAGATGTTTGTAGAAGATTCAGGAAGAATCAAACCAACGCTGAGAAAGCTTTCTGGAACTATGACATTTTCAATGTCCAATCTTGCAAACAGGATGTTTGCGTTATTCATATGTCTTCCTTGCAAAAGCGGGGATTTCAGATTCTTCTTGTTGATAAGTTGAACTTATCAACTCAATTGCGTTTGCAAGTTTAACTTGCGAACGAGTAAATATTTTTGTATTGACGAAAAACAAGATAAAAAGTTGAAATCATTCTGTCTAATTTAATGCAAATAAGGGGATTAAATTGATGATGGACTATAAGAAATATTTTGATGAGATTTATGACAGATTACAGGACGGTACAGAAAGAAGTTTATATAAACCACTTGGGAATTTTCTTGAAGAATTTATAAAAGACAATTTCAAAAAAGATATAAAAGCTATAGCAGAACAATCTTCAAAGAATTATGATAAACCAATTGGATTTCCTGACATTGTCATCAAAGAAAGAGATTTCCCAATTGGCTTTATTGAGGTTAAACTACCTAAAGATACATTAAGTAATGATAAATTCAAAGATCAGTTTGATAGATATAAAAATTCTCTTGAAAACATAATTTTCACCAATATGAAAAACTGGGAACTATGGCAATGGAACAGCAAAGGAAATTCAATTAAACAAAAAGAAATAATCTTCGATATTACAAATTCTGACGGTATTGATCAATTAAAAGATTTATTTGATCTATTCCTGGTTTATCAATCGTATCCGATTAAAACACCAAAACAACTTGCAGTAAATCTGGCTAAGAAAACAAAACTATTATCATCTACTGTTGAAGAACTATTGGAAGATTATGAACCACTTCAAAAAACAAAAGATGGATTTGAAAAAACACTTCTTCCGAATTTAACAGATCACGATTTTGCTAATTTATTTGCTGAAACCTTCACTTATTCATTATTTATTTCAGCAGTCTATCATCACGAAAACTATCCTGATAGAGAATTTAATCTTACTACTGCTATAGATTATATCCCTGATACAATCCCAGTTCTTAATGATATGTATCGTATTGCTAATATTGCTGCTAGAAATTTACCAGAATTAAAAGAGACAGTTCATATTATCTTAAACCAACTTGAATATTCAAACCTTGAAAAGATCATTTCAAAGTTCAGAGATAGTACATCGGAGAATGATCCGACATTATATTTCTATGAACCTTTTCTTAAAGAATATGATAAGATAACTAAAAAGAATCGTGCTGTTTACCTTACTCCAAAACCTGTGATTAACTTCATTGTTCGTTCAATTGATCATATCTTGCAAACAGATTTTGGCTTAGAGAATGGGTTGATGAATAAAGAAGTAAAAGTTCTCGATCCGGCAACAGGGACCGGTGCTTTTCTTGCTTTTGCTATAGAATTAATAAAAGAAAAAATTGATAATAAATATGGCTCTTTACATTTAGAGAAGGAACATTTCACTAAAGAGATGACAGACCATATTTTAGAAAACTTCTTTGCTTTTGAATTTATGGTTGCATCTTATGCTATCGCTCATTTTAAAATGAATCTTACCTTAAAAAATCTTGGTTTCAGTTTGGAAAAAAACAAAAAACGATTTAAAATATTTTTAGCAAATACTCTTGATGATCCTGAAAAAAAGCCGAACAGCCTTTTTGGATTTGATTCTATTACTGAAGAAAGTGAAGCTGCTCAAAATGTAAAAAAGAATGAAAAAATAATTGCGATCTTTGGAAATCCTCCATATAAAGGAAGCAGTGAAAATCCAAGCGAAGAAGTGATTCATAGAAATAAAGGTGAAAAATATATTTACGACTTTGAACCAAAATTTGATACAGCAGGTCGTCTAATAAATCTAATACCGAAAAGTAAAAAGAGAAGTAAAGAGGGTTTTGTTAAACAAAGAAATTGGATCGGAACTCAAATAGAATATTACAAATACGCAGATTTCAAAAAACTTGATGAAAAAAATCCTAAATGGCTGCAGGATGATTATGTTAAATTTATTAGATTTGCTCAAAACAGAATTGATCATCACGGCAGAGGAGTTATTGGTTATATTGTAAACCACGCATTTCTTGATAATCCAACCTTTCGGTATATGAGGAAATCTCTACTTGATAGTTTTGATAAAATTTACGTTGTTAATCTACACGGAAGCTCAAAGGAAACAGCTCTCAATGGTTTAGAAAATGAAAATATATTCAAGATTAGACAAGGAGTTTGTATTATAATTATGATCAAACTCGAAAAACAACAAAACCAATGTGAATTGTTTTATAAAGATAAATTCGGAACAAAGAAAGAAAAAGAAAAATTTCTGAATGAATTTAATTTAAGTAAATTTGCTGAAATCGGATTTACTAAATTGAAACCCAAAAGCGACATGTATTATTTTATTCCACGTAATACTGAGCTTGAAGAAGAATACGAAAAATACTGGAGCGTGAGGGAGATATTTAAACTATCAAGTATTGGAATTGTGTCAGGAGACGATAAGACCTATATTAATTATTCTGAACAGAAATTGGCTGATAGAATAAATCTTCAATTTGATTTAGAGGACGAAAATAAAATCTTAAAAATTGCCTACCGTCCCTTTGATGATAGGTTTATTTATTATGATGGGAAATTAATTGAGCGTTCACGAAAAAAAGTTATGAAACATATGTTGAAAAATAATATTGGTTTAATTACAAATAGAAATACAAAAATTGGTAATTTCAATTCTGTATTTATAACCAATTTTTTATTAGATGCTCATAATGTTGATAACATTAGTTATTTATTTCCATTGTATCTTTTTTCTGAAGAAGAGGAGCATTTATTTGCAGAAGAAAAGGAAGTAAATTTTACAGCAGATTTTAAGAAATATTGGAAAAACGAATTAAGTAATTTTTCTGAAGAGGATATTTTCTATTATATTTATGCTTTATTGTATTCCAATAATTACCGCAAACGCTACAATGAATTTTTAAAAACGGATTTTCCAAAAATAGATTTCAGCTTTATGAAAGCAAAAGGAAAAGAACTAATAGGTTTTGGTAAACAGCTTGTTGATCTTCATTTAATGAAAGCCGAGATATTGAAAAAACAACAAGACTGGGATTTGAGTGTTAATGGAGAGGATAGAACAATTAATTATAATTTGAAAGCAGATATTTATAAAGATAATAAAATCTATCTCAATTCGAATTGTTATATTGAATCAGTCGATGAGAAAGTTTTCAATTTTAAGATCGGTGGTTATAAAGTTTTGGATAAATTTATTGTTGATCATAAAGGTGAGACTTTAGAGATTGATGATCTGATGCATTATTTAAAAATTATTGTAATTGTTAAAGAGACGATTAAATTAATGAATAAGATTGATAAGATAATATGTTTTTGAAATAGAGCAAGCAGAGAAAGCGAAGAATCTAATAAATCTAAAAGTTAGTATTCTATTTAGCACATTTCTGGGTGAGATTTAATGAAAAAAAACATAAGCAGCTTATGTAATTGCAATCCGGATTAAATATAAATAGAAGAGCTAACTTAATGTAAAATAGCAAGTTACTTATGTAACCGTTATGTAACTGGAAGTTGAAATGAAGAGTTGGGAGAAAAGGTGTTTAGAATTACTAAACAATAGTATAAAATCAGTACCAACTGAGCTAAATGAATTAGATTGGAAAGAGCATTTATCAAATAAAACCGAACGTTTAGCGGAACATATTTCATATGCACAATTACTGTGCATAAAATAAACAGCCTGCACAAAAATCAGTGTTTATTGTGCAGATGATTTAAAATTCTACAAAAACACTCCACATCAAACAATGCGGAGTTTTTATCTTCTAACTAAAGTTTTTTAATTCCTTATCTTCTTATTGGTTTTTTCATTGTGCTTATTAATATGAATATATCGATTATTCGCAGAATCGGCAAATTTCCGGATAACATTTTTCAGATCAGAAATATCCCAGATTTTTTTAAATTCAAGATCATTGGTCAATCTGTTACTAAGAATATATAGATCCTCTATATCGGGGTTAAATTTTATATCATCAGCATCAATATCAAGTGGGCTGTTCTCAAAAATTTGATTTAAAAAATCAATAACTGTAAAAGTAAACTGATTTCTGAGATCAACAATATTTTCCGCATTATTTATTTTGTCTCTAAACTTGTGAACACATTCATTTCCCAATGTGCTAAACGAAATTTGATTTTCCATAAATCCTCCTTGGATTTTTTATAAATTGATTTGTTTATTATCTTAATTTTCATCTTAAACTCATAAGATATTTTTTGTAATTTATTGATTTTATGTCAACATTTGTTTTGGATAATTATTCCGTTTTTATTTCCTCTTAAATTGTAATATCGTGCAAAATAAGTATTGAACAGACTCTACTTGACATCAGAGCAGGAAAATTGATTTTCTTCCAAAAAAGAGGATAAATATGAAAAAGAGAAAAACAAAGATAACAAGAGATTATTTAATGCATCCTGCCGGATCTGTTCTCATTGAAACCGGCAATACAAAGGTTATTTGTACAGCAATTGTGGAGAAAGGTGTTCCTTCATTTTTAAGAGATGCAGAACCTAAACAAGGTTGGTTAACAGCGGAATACAGCATGCTGCCTGGTGCTCCTGATTCCAGATTCAGAAGAGAACGAAAAGGAATTAAAGGCAGGACTGCAGAGATACAAAGACTTATTGGGCGTTCCTTACGTGCAGTTGTAGATTTTACAAAATTCCCTGGATATCAGATTATAATTGATTGTGACGTTATCCAAGCAGATGGAGGAACCAGAACAACTTCTGTCACCGGTGCTTGTGTTGCCCTTCACGACGCATTTTCCAAAATGAAAGAAAGTAACCAATTAGTAGATGATCCGTTTAAAGAGTGGGTAGCAGCTATAAGTGTAGGTATTGTAAATGGAAAACCGGTCGTAGACCTTTGTTATGAAGAAGACTCCAACGCAGATGTGGATATGAATGTTGTGATGACAGAGAGTGGAAAATTTATTGAAATTCAGGGTACAGCAGAAGCAGAACCTTTTGATGATGAAGAACTTGCAATTATGCTGAAAGAAGCAAAAACAAGCATTATGGAATTAATAAAATATCAGAAAAAAGTGATTAAAGATAATTAATGCCATATTGCTTTTGCTTGACATCATTTAGCTATAAAAGGAGAAAGTTTCTTTTAATAAAATTAGATAGGAATGATAATGTTTAGAAAGAAAGAGAAAAAAATAAAACGTAAAAAAAATATTTTTCAGGATTATTTGGAAGCAATTCTTTTTGCTTTTGTAGTGGCGATGCTCATCAGAAATTACACAATCCAGAATTTCAAGATTCCATCGTCTTCCATGGAAAAAACGCTTCTTATTGGAGATTATCTTATTGGGAATAAACTGAAGTATTTTTTTACAGATCCTGAGCAGGGAGATATTGTAATCTTCTATTATCCTGCAGATCCTGAAGAGCCTGAGCCAAGAGAGAATTTTGCCAAAATATTAGGTCCAATATATTTGAATAAAACAACCTGGCTGCCAAAATGGCATCAGAAGAAAAACGTAGTAAAACGTGTAATTGGCATGCCTGGAGACGTTGTTGAAGTTAAGAATAAATTAGCCTATATTAATGGTGAAGAATATAAATGTGGTACCGAACAATATATTGATAGAAGGAACATTTCTCGCAGTGAAGGTAGAATTTACTGGGATAATGAATTTATGGGAAGCCGCGATAATTTCGGGCCTGTAACTGTACCCGAAAATGAATATTTTGTGATGGGTGATAATCGTGATGTTAGCGGTGATAGCCGTTACTGGGGATTCCTGCCACGCGAAGATATTGCTGGAACTCCAGCAATTGTAACTTTTTCGGTTGGAGCAAAACCAATTGATTCATATCGAGATTTTGTGCTTAAATATCAAAGACATCTCAAGGGAAAATCTTCTGTAAGATGGAAAAGAACACTCAAGCTGATCAAGTGATCAATTATGTTTATATTCATGTTCCATTTTGTCTGAGAAAATGTAGTTATTGTTCTTTTTTTTCGGTTAATTTTTCCCGGGAAGCAAGCAGTAGATTTGTAAAATACTTGATAAAAGAGATAAATTTATTTAAACAAAAATATAATATCAAACCAAAAACAATTTACTTTGGCGGAGGTACACCTTCACTTCTCACATCTGAACAGATCAATTTGATCATTTCACAATTTGATATAGTAGAAACAGAAGAGATCACCCTCGAATGTAATCCGGTAAATATAGATAATAAGTTTGCCGACAGCCTAAAAACAACCATAATAAACAGAATTAGTTTGGGTGCTCAATCCTTTATGGATAAAGAGTTGAAGGTTTTAGGTAGACTTCATAATGCAGAGAAAATTGAGGATTCATATAAAATATTACGTAATCACGGATACACAAATATTTCTCTCGATCTGATCTACGGTTTACCAGATCAAACCAAAAAGGATGTTGAATTTTCACTTAATAAAATTATGCAACTTGATCCTGAACATATTTCTACTTATTGCTTGAGTTTAGAAAAGGATGTTCCTTTATTTTCAAAAATTACTTACATTCCATCTGATGAAAAAATTGCTGAATTCTATCATTTGATCCGTTATAAATTGATCTCTGCCGGATTCGATCATTATGAGATTTCCAACTTTGGTAAATCCGGTTTCGAATCAAGACATAATCTGTGCTATTGGAAGGATGAATTTTATCTTGGTTTTGGTCCATCAGCAGCAGGATATTTGAATAATTATTATCCTGAGCCCTTTGGTACCACTCAGGACAGGGTTAGTCGAAGGATAAATGATGAAGAAAATATAACATATCGTTATAATAATCCGGCAAATATAGAAGAATATTATAAAATGTTGGATAAAAACGAGATCATAGCTAATAAAACAATCTTGAATAATGATGATCATGAGAAAGAGTACATCTTTTTAGGATTACGTAAAACTATCGGAATAGATTTGGGAGAGTTTAAAAATATTTTTAATACTGATTTTATGGACAAATATGATCATGTAATTAATAAATTCAGAAATTTACTTGATATTGAAAAGGATAAAATAAAATTGAAACCAGAAGCTTATTTTATTTCGGATGAAATATTTTCGGAGTTTATGTAACACATACACTCTTGTCTGTGCAAAAGAAAAAAGAAAAATATCCGTTCAAGAGTGAACGGAAAACGAGGAAACATGAAATATCTTATAATTATTTTAATACTATTGATAGCATTTTCAGTTTCTGCTGAGATACTGATACCAATGGATATGACGCAAAGTAATCATCTTAAAGCATATGGAATCGCTTTTACAGCTTTGAAGCAGCAGATCACCGTAAAATGGTTATTAAACTATCGTGGTGGGTCATACCTGATACCGGAAATTCAGGAGTTGGAAGGATTATGCAATATTCGTGGAGTTAATTATGAGAAAATAACTTCAGTGGAATATGCTTCAATTTTATCTGAGATCGAGCAGAATAATATGGATGTAGTAGTTTTAGAAAAAGAACCTAAAATTGTTATTTATACCCCGCCAAATTCGCAGCCATGGGATGATGCAGTAACTCTTGCATTAACTTATGCCGAGATAAAGTATGAAACAATTTGGGATGAAGAAGTCCTATCTGGTGGGCTGGATAAATACGACTGGTTGCATCTGCATCATGAGGATTTTACCGGACAATATGGGAAATTTTACTCAAGTTACCGTAACGCGAGCTGGTATAAAGAAGATGTGCGTTTGAACGAGGAGTTAGCTTCGAGATTGGGATTTAATAAGGTTTGGAAACTGAAGCATGCTGTGGCTGAGAAGATACGAAATTACGTGAAGAATGGTGGATTCCTTTTTGCTATGTGTGCTGCAACCGATACTTTTGATATTGCTCTTGCAGCGGGGAATACCGATATTTGCACTGAGGTTTTTGATGGAGATGGAATTGATGCAGAATATTTAACTAAATTAGATTATACACGAACTTTTGCGTTCACCGATTTTGATTTGTTTCCCAGCCCATACAAATATGAATTTTCTACAATTGATGCTAGTGATTATGCAAAATTGCGTGGAGCAGAAGCTGACTTCTTCCAACTTTTTGATTTTTCGGCAAAATATGATCCGGTTCCTACTATGCTCACTCAATGTCATACAAATATAATCAATGGATTTTTAGGACAAACTACCTCGTTTCATAAAAAATATGTTAAAAAAAGTGTTATAATTTTGGGAGAATCTCCGGGATTAGATGAAGTAAAATATTTACATGGGAATTTTGGGAAAGGAACTTTCACATTTTATGGTGGTCATGACCCGGAAGATTATCAGCATAAAATTGGTGATCCTGAAACAGTTCTCGATCTGCATAAAAATTCATCTGGTTACAGGCTAATATTGAATAATATCCTGTTTCCGGCAGCTGAGAAAAAGAAGTTAAAGACCTGATAAATTTTAGCTTTAGTAATATATTAACATTATTTGAAAACACTTTGCATGAAAACATTCTGCATGAAGAAAAGAGCTACATAAGTTAATATTGCCGAGGCAACAGGTGTTGTGATCCAGCCTAAACTTATCTTACCAAGTTTTTTAAAATTGAGATTTCTGCCGCCCTTTGCTAAACTAATTCCCATTACAGAGCCAACAATAGTTTGTGAGGAAGAAACAGGAACTAAAGGAAATGCCGGTAAATTATGTGAAGTTAGAAAGTTATATAATCCTTGAGAAGCGAACAAGAACAAGGTAATTGAACTTGCTAATACTACAACCAGTGCCGTTACAGGTGACAGCTTGAAGATTCCTGAACCCACAGTCATCATAACTTTTTTAGAATAAGTAAAAACTCCAACAGCTATGGCGATTCCTCCGATCAAGAACAATAGTTGTATGGAAGATAAATGGAGGAATCCAACTAAAGAAATATCTTTGAATGGAGATGAATTTATGAAAACACCCATTACATTACCAATATTATTCGCTCCTAAACTGTATGAACCAAATGCGCCAGCAATGATCAATCCAGTTCGGGTATAGGAATCCAAACTCATAAGATGGATTTTGGAATTTTCAACGATCTTTTTTATAAAATGGAAAAGTAAAAAAGCAAAAACAGCAGATAGGATTGGTGAAAATATCCAAGTTCCAACTATTTTATAAAGAGAATTAATATTTGTAGGTGTTTTGGAAAAAAAATTCCAACCGATAATTGCACCAACAATAGCTTGAGATGTAGGAACCGGTAAACCGGCTTTAGTCATCCACATCACCGTGATAGCAGCTGCCAGAGCAACAATAAAAGCTCCGGCTAATTCATTTACAGCACCCAATTCACCTAAAGTGTGAGATGCTCCCGCTCCACTTACCACCGCTCCGATAATAATGAAAACACTGCAAATAAGAGCTGCTGTATTAAATTTGATCATTTTTGTGACG
>JAVCCF010000017.1 GCA_030765625.1 Candidatus Tenebribacter burtonii | reverse complement strand
TGGAATTTTTTATTTCTGCAGTTGAGTAGTTATCAATAAATATATTATTGCCGTATTCTGAACTAGAATTATTGAAGATCGTGTTTCCGTATATAAATCCTGAACTACCTTTAAAAGCAATTCCACTCCCACTAAATCCAACAATATTATCATAAATCAAATTCTTTTTTATCATAATATTATTGGATTGATTTAAACAAATACCAGCTCCATAATCCACACCACTACCACTAACTGTATAGTGATCATAAATTATATTATTTTCTATTACAACATCTTCTGACTGATAGACATAGATTCCACCACCTTCATATGCACCATTATTATTTCTGATTGTATTGTTCTTGATTATAGCTGAGGAGTTTTGAAGTCCGATTCCGCAACCATTAACATACCAATAGCTATCGTTGTCTTCAATTATGTTATTTTCAATTGAAGGAGAACTATTCAGAATATAAATACCTACCCCACATGCATCTTGTTGGTTGGAATAAGTACCATAACCGTTTCTGATGGTTAATCCAATCAATTTTGCCTCTTCGGTTTCTCCATTTGTAAAAGAAACCAATCGTTCGTTGTTATTGCCATCAATAATGGTTTGAGAGATGTAGGAAGTATCTTGAGTTGTTAGATAAAGTGAAGCAACCTTGATATTTTTTCCGTTATAGTTTATAAGTTCATAATATGTTCCAGGTTGAACTAAAACAGTATCACCATGAACGGTAACATTAATCCCAGCCTGTATTGTTGGTTGTTCTGATGGCACATTGATAATTGTTGCGTTAACAAAAGAGAGGAATAATAAAAATGAAATAGTAAATATTTTTTTTATAAAACCTCCAAATAATTTATATTAGTGACAAATATCCCAAACTTTTAAACCATTCGGAAGGTCAAGAAAAGCAAGAAGTTCTAAAACCATTCCGAAGGTCATTATTTCAATAACAGCATTTTATTGATCAGTAATTTAGAATCATTAATTTCTAATTTATAGAAGTAAACACCCGATGCAACCTTTTTATTATGTTTATTTGTTCCATTCCAAACAATGTTATGATTCCCACTAATCTGAGTTTCATTAACCAGTGTTTTCACTTTTTGACCCTTAATATTATAAATGCTCAATTCAACTTTTCCCTCTTCTGAAATGCTGTAATGTATATTTGTTTCGGGATTAAACGGATTCGGATAGTTCTGCAAACTGAAAGAATTTTTAACAACCATATCATCTGCATCGCTATAATCATGATCTGTAATTAGAATTGTGAACTCCAGAAGTGTATCAGCTGGAGTATATTCTACAACACTGTTTTCTGGAATTTGCAAATAACCTTCCAGCATTACCAGGAATATGAAGGCATTTTCAGGAAGCTCAAAATTCTCAGCATCAAAGAATATTGGTTGAAGATCAGCGAGTTGTAATTCTGCATTCCATAAGTAAGTATAATTCTGCATTTCATCCAGTGGTGCTATAACAGATTGATGCAGCTTCTGAGTTACTCCACCAATTTCCATCGGAATACTGAAAGTTATAATATCATCAAATGGTTTTGCATGTGGTTTTAGTAAATCGTAATTTGCATTATACAAAGAATCTGCAATATTTGAAGTTCCAACAATAATGGATGAAATACTGTTATTTTCTTGTTCTACATTTATTTTTGCTTTCCAATTTATCTCATACTCAGGTGAAAACTCATTGGAATAATATGGAATAAATTTTATTATAATATTATCTTCATAACAATAAAGATAATATGCATTTGTAGGAGTTATTTCATAAACCGGATTAAAACTATTATTAAAATCAAATACAACCGGTTCTATCAATCTGTTCTGTACAGCCTGATAATATTCGTAATCAACATTATTGATGGAAAACACAAGTTGATCAAGAGCATAATGTGCTCTATGCGGATTTGGAATAATATTCCATCCGGAATTCATTTGCATACTGTATGCTATCTTTTGCATAATTACATTATTCAAAGCAAAATAATTATCCTGCGGCGCATAATTCCAATAAGGATGAAGGAATTCCGGTTCTTCAACTAGATTAAATTCATTATCTAAGAATTCATAAAATTCTACATTCTCACCGAATATCTCTTCCGTAAAATACTGATTTGTATTAAAATTCTTTGTCATCAGATTCCAACCCTGATAGGTTTCCACTATATTTTGCGGAGAGATGATCCCAAAACTATAAGCTGAATAATGATGTAATGTGTCACCTTCATCCATAATTAAATCTATCCTGCATTTAAGATCTTCAAATAATAACTGCGGAATAACCCATTCAATGTTAGAAGTATTTGGTGATAATTCTATTTCAATTGGAATTGTAATCTCATCATTTTCCGCATATACATTTACATGATCAATTGTAGATGTTAAATTTATCGACCAGCTTATATCAAGGGTTTCATTTGGATAAAGAAGTTGATTCGGGATATCATTGAAATCAAGAGAAGGAGTTAAATTTCCATAATATAATGTGAAACTGTAATAATCTGAAGTGGTTGGAGTGAAATAATATGTATCGGTTGAGAGATCATAATATTGTCCATTTCTATAAAGGTAGATCCTTTCTGCATTTCTTTCAAGGTTTGTAATACCTATTTCGATCGGCATGTTCAAGTGATTTGTTCGTACCCGATAAATCCAGCTTTTAAGTTGTTCTTCTGTATTGTAATATCCATAGATTTCTTGCTCATAATCGTTAGGAACGTTGTTCCAATATTGTTCATAGAACTGACAGAAAAAATAGTCTCCAACTAAAGAATCATCAGCCGCAATTTCAAAATTAGCATCATAACCATCTGAAGCAAATTCATTATATCCAAAGTAGCATGTATCACTTGCGGCTCCAGTTGTTTGACTTGCATATAATTCAAATATCTTCCGTGAGATTGCTGAAGGTTCATGCTCATAAAGATATTCATTGTCATTATCTTCAAAACCAAGTTTATAAATATAAATTTGTCCGTTCTCAACACCTGTATCAAAATAAGAATAAGTAACGTTATCTCCTGCTATTCCGGTAAGTTCAGGATTAACTGCCCAAGTATCTAATAATATGAAATCATTCCCAGCTATCTTCTTGTAAATATTAAAACCGGAATATGCGTTAGCCGCAGAAGCTTCCCATTCCAAATTAATATATTCATCTCTCCCATAACAGATAAAATCACTAACTGAAGCAGGACCGGCAGTTCCAAGTACTTCGTTGGATAACTCAGATTCATTCCCATTTTTATCTTTGATTCTTACTACAAAATAATATTCGTCTCCAGGAGATAAACCACTTAATGTGTAACTGTTTTGTGCCAAACAAGCCAGTTTTCCATAATTATTTTTATCTCTAATAGAATACCCTCCATTTGATATTGGCTCGGTAGAATAGAGAACTTGGTAAGTATCCATATCAAAGCAGTCTCCGGAAACCCATTGAATTTTTATATAGTTAGCACATTCTGTTACGATCTGAAGCTCTGATGGCGCAGTAGGAACCTCATTATCATTCATTTGAAATACTACAGGCAAAACCTCTGCTAATGCATCTGTCCATGGAGAATAATATGCTATCGAATTATCGAATCTGTGTTCCATATCCCAAGTTTGAGTTACCGGATCCCAACCATGAAACCAGTAATAATTGTTTGATGTTTGCGGGTAAATATTGGGAAGCTCATCCATTTCCAGGTGCAGAAACCGTTCAATATTATCATAATGACTCATCCCCGATTGTGTGTAAACTATCTGTCTGTTTTGCCTGTAACCCCAGAGATCAATGTGAGTATTCACAAAAAATGTTGTATCGCTATTAGAAAAAATAAAATCATATTCACTGCAATGGAATCCATAAAAATCATTCAAAATAACAGGATCATGCAAACCAATAGAATTCGCAGGATGAACTACCGGGTTTAGCATATTCACAATATCGTTTCCCATAGATGAGTGGTCTCTAATTGGAAGATCGGGCGAACCAACATTATAACCTGCAGAGATCTGCAAATTTGGATAACCCCAGTGCCTGCTTCCCCAATCATAACTATGGATCTGCAAACTAAATTCATGTCTATCAAATTCATCTCGGATAAAATCACAGAATTTTTGATAACTAACATTGAAAACATGATCTTCTCCTCTTGAGGGATCACAAAGTGATTTATTATTAGCATAATTACCAATATTCGTCCAGACAACTTCTCTTCCGCAACCTGAAATAAGCAAAAATTTTGAATTAATATCAATAAATGCTTTATGAGTTATTGGAACTGTAATATAATCATCATTGGGATGCGGTGCGGTGATTATGTGAGGATATTCTCCTTCTGGATAAAAGATATACAACCCCCAACCATAATCAAATGCACCAAATTCATCATCTCCGGGATCTTCAGTCTGGTTATTATCATAATAAGAATCATTCGGGATTTCTCTTAGCATATAAAATGTTCTGTCCGTATCGGTATCATTAAAAATAACAACTTGATACGGAATAGAAGTTGTGTCGATCATACTTTGTGCTTCATCCAGATTTCTCAGCAGGAATTCATCAATTATTAATCCCCATCCAAATAGATCATTTTCTGTAGGAATTTCGTAAGCTCCAAACCCTTCGGATTGTACATCCCAGGGAGCGTAAAGATTATATCCTGGATCAGCAATTCCTTCGACAATATGGCTCATCCAATTATCATATTCACAATTAGGGGCATCACCATATAGAAAATTTTGCAAAGATTCGGTTTCTTCAATCACGGAAAAAAGAGAAGTGGCAATAATTAAAATAAACAAAATAAATTCGTTCTTTTTCATTTCAAAATTCTATCTCCTGAACATTTATAATTAGATTTTTAAGATTCAAATAAATTTGTCTAATAGTTTCTTTTTTTATTTCCTTTTAAATTCTATTTGACTAAATATCTTTTCAAATTACTAATTCCTTCGTTACAGAATTTGAGGAAAAAATGTATTATTTTAGAAATGATTTGAAAAACAAGAAAGTGGTAAATATTGATGTCCCCAACAAAAAAATTAAAATGGGACTTAATGAAAGCTCGCTTGATCCATTTGAAGTTGTAAAAGATGAATTCCTTGAGAAAATGAAAAATGTTCAACTCAATAGATATTTTAATAACATCACAAAAACCTTGATAGCTCAGCTTTCTGAATATACTAAAGTTAAACCTGAATGTTTAACTTTTGGTAATGGTGCAGATGAAATGCTTTATTATCTTTTTAATTCTGTTAGAAATGATAATAATTCATTTGCTGTTTCACTCGCTCCTTCTTACTTCGATTATAAAAGATATTCCGAAGCCGTTGGATTGGGAATTAAATTTCTGTCTCTAAACTCTGATTTTGATTTTTCCGTTGAAGAATATTTAGAGCTTTGTGATGATGAAAACTGTAAACTTTGTATTTTGTGCAATCCTAATAATCCAACCGGAAATCTGTTGGATGAAAGCAAAATTATTGAGATTTTAGAAAGAAGTAAGCGGCTAGTTCTGATAGACGAAACATATTTTGAGTTTTCAGGAAAAACCTTTGCAGATAGAATTTATGAATATCCAAATCTGGTTATTGTACGTTCATTCTCAAAATCGTTTTCTGTAGCCGGACTCAGATTTGGCTACATTATCTCACACCCGGAAAACATAAGAGAATTAGAAAAAGTTATGACAATTTTCCACTTGAATTTGATGACACAAACAATGATATCAACCATGTTAGAGAAGAAAAAGATCTTTTTGGAACATAATAGAAAGATTATTGAGAATAAGAAAGATATTTTTAAACAGTTATCGACAATTGAGGAAATTCATGTTCATCCTTCAGCAACGAATTTTCTCTCTTTCTCTGCTGGCGATAAGACGGAAGATCTATTCAATTTCCTTATTCAAAATGATATTGCAATCCGTGCTGTGTGGCATCATCCGGTATTAGCAAACCACGTTAGAGTTACAATAAGTAATGCTGAGCACAATTCTGCGTTTATTAAAAATGTGAAAAGATTTATGGAAGAGAGATAAATATGTTTGGAAAAATTATTATTTCAATCATTTTTATTCCGATAAATGCTATAATCTTGTGGGCAGCAAGCAGTTTGGGTGCAGATCGTCAAAGTTATAAGAAAGCACTCATAGCTACATCATTGATATTCGTAATTTCTTTATTAAGATTTATTTCATTTCAGGGATTTTACGGTTCAATGGCTAGTAATTATTTAGGAGGTGGTTTCATTGGAGTACTTACATTCTTAATTCTATGGTGGTTATATAAATATGATTTTTGGTCTATACTAATGATGTGGGGAATTTGGATTATTTTTCAGATCCCGTTTGATGTACTCCAAAATAAAATATTGAACTTACCCTGGGATATGATGATGCAGTGTTTTAGTTGAACTATCGCACTATAAAGAGTAATGGTTACTTATCAACAGGAGAAAATGGTTATATTGTCTCTCTGAGAAAATCTTACAAAGTAATTCGACGAAGAGCCTACGCATAACTTGTGCAGATGGTAATATTTCATACTTTGGATTCTTCGAAGGAAAAGCAAGCTAAATTTCTCAGAAAGACTGAGTGTTTTTAGTTATTCTCCCAAAATATTCTGGCTTGGGAACAAAATGAATCTTAAAATGCTTTAGCAATTCTACAAGCTAAAGCAACATTATTTTCTACAAGTCTTATATTAGTTTCCAATGAAGAGCCTTTTGTTATCTTCACTATTTCAGCCAGCAGGAAAGGAGTTAATCCTCTTCCTGTAACACCATTTCTTTTAGCTCTTTCCAAAGCTATTTTAATATATTCATCCATATTTTCAAATGGTATCTCATATTTTTTGGGAATTGGATTTGCAACTAATATTCCATTTCTGAAACCAAGTTTCCTATTTGTTTTATAGATATCAGCGATCTCTTTTTCAGAATCAATTCTATCAATGTATAAATCACTTTCTGCAGAATAAAAAGCTGGGAAGAAATCAGCTTGAAATGCATAAACCGGAACACCAAAAGTTTCTAAAAGTTCTAAGGTTTTAGGGAGATCTAGAATTGCTTTAGCTCCAGCAGACACAACAATGACCGGAGTCTGAGCAAATTCTTGTAAATCTGCAGAAATGTCAAATGTGTCTTCCGCCCCGCGATGAACACCACCAATTCCACCTGTTGCAAAAACTTTAATTTCTGCCAAATTTGCTGCTATCATTGTAGCAGCAACTGTTGTAGCTCCAATTTTCTTTGAAGCTAATACTCGGCTGAAATCCCTACGTGAAACTTTAGCTACATCTTTGCTGACTGCCAGCATCTCCAGTTCGTCATCATTAAGTCCAATTTTTATTTTGCCATTCATTAAACATATTGTTGCTGGAACAACTCCGGCATTTTCAGCAATTTTTTCCAGATTTTTTGCAACTCGAATATTCTCAGGAAACGGCATTCCATGTGAGATTATCGTAGATTCTAAAGCGATAATAGGTTTATTGTTTTCTAAAGCCAGTTTAACTTTTTTGTTAATTTCTAAGAATTTATTCATTATTTTTCCAAAACTCTTATTTTCATTTTTTTAAAACCATAGGGTATTAATCCAATCTCTTCCGCAGCTGCTTTTGATAAATCGAGATCTCTCCCCTTCACAAAAGGACCACGATCATTCACACGTACAATTACAGATTTCCCATTATCCTCATTTGTAACTTCTAATTTTGTATTAAAGGGTAAAGTTTTGTGAGCACAGGTTAGTTTATTCATGTCAAAGATTTCACCGTTAGCGGTTTGACGTCCGTGGAATTTCTTCCCATAATAGGAGCACACAAAATAGAATTCATCACCTTTTTTAACCTTTGTTTCATAAACTTCTGACTTCCCGTATTTTCGGTTCAGATGTTTCTTGGAAACTCCTTTGGTCTTAAATTGTGCATTAGAACTACATCCAAAGAATATTAATATCAATAATGATATCCAGATGATTCTGTTCAAAATTACCTCCAACTAACTTTCTATGCATCAAATAATGCAGTAACAAAGAATTTGTCTATCAATTTTTCCTATTGACAGAAAATGCTCTTCATTCAAGTTTCATTTAAAAAAATTAAAGGAACTGGTATGAAAGATACACTTATAGATTATTTTATTTCACTTGTTGAGATTGATAGTGAATCTAAAAATGAAAAAACTGTTGCTCTAAAAATTGCAGAAGATCTAAAGTTATTAGGTGCTTATGTTACTTTTGATAATGCAAACGAAAAGACAGGTGGAAATATTGGAAATTTATTTGGTTATTTCAAAGGAAGTATTAATAAAAAGCCAATTCTTTTCTGTGCTCATATGGATACAGTTATTCCCGGGAATGGTATCAAACCACAAATCAAAGATGATAGAATTATAACCGATGGTACAACAATTCTTGGTGCTGATGATAAATCTGGAATCGCTGAAATATTATGGGCAATAAAGGAAATTAAGGAATCTAATGAAGAACACGCTCCCATAGAAATACTATTTACAATTTCAGAAGAAATCGGACTTTTAGGTGCAAAACTTGTTGATCTATCCAATATTAATTCTGGATTTGGATATGCTCTGGATTCACATGAGATTGGTCGTGCAGTGACTGGTGCACCTTCACAAAATAGTATGCAATTTACAATTCACGGTAAAGAATCTCATGCCGGTGCTGCACCAGAATTTGGTGTAAGTGCAATTCAAATTGCAGCTGATGCAATTTCCAAAATGAAATTGGGTAGAATTGATGAAGAAACAACCTGCAATATTGGGATAATAAAAGGTGGAGCAGCTACTAATATCATTCCCAAAGAAGTTGTTCTTAAAGCTGAAGTTAGAAGCCATAATGCTGATAAATTACAAAAAGTAACAGATGACATTAAACAAATATTAATTGATACTGCAGCAAAATATAAACTTGGTGATTTTCAGGCTTCTGTTGAATCAATTATTCAAAAAGAATATCCGGCTTTTGTACTTGAAAATGATGACCCTTCTATTCTGCTTGCTAAAAAAGCAACAGAGAATATAGGATTGCAATTTGAGAGTGGGATTAGCGGTGGTGGAAGTGATGCAAATATCTTTAACTATAAGGGACTAAAAATGGCAGTTGTCGGCAGCGGAATGCAAAATGTTCACACAGTTAATGAATATATAAATATTATAGATTTGGAAAACGGTGCTAAGTGGGTTAAAGAAGTTATCAGAGAATATTCAAAAGAATAAAAGTGTACATAGCGAACAAAAGCAAACATAAACGAACAACAGAAATATTGATTGTATGAATTGGATTTTAATTTTAAGTTCTTTTATTTAGTGTTTGTTCGTTATTGTTAGTTGTTAATAAAACTCTTAAATAAGGATAACGTATGTTAAAAATTGCATTAGTTGGTTATGGTCAGATGGGAAAGCTCATTGAGCAACTTGCCCCACAAAACGATTGTGAAATTGTAGCAATTATAGATCCACTTTTGGATAATGAGATAAATGCTGAAACAGTTGCCGATGCTGATGTTTGCATTGAATTTTCTACTCCTGATGCTGCCTTTGAAAACATCAAGAAATTAATAGATTTGGAAAAGAACATCATTACAGGGACAACAGGTTGGTACGATGATCTCGATAAGATAAAATTAATGGTCGAAAAAAAAGGAACAGGATTTATTTATGCTTCAAATTTCTCTGTCGGGATGAATCTTTTTTTCTCAATAGTTGAATCTACCGCAAAATTGATAAACCAGGCAAAAGAATACGATCTCTTTGGATTAGAAATGCACCATAAAAAGAAGAAAGACAGCCCTTCCGGAACTGCAAAAGTTCTTTCGAAAATTATCTTGGAAAATATTGATAGAAAAACAAAAACTCAATATGAAAAACTTGATAGAAAAATCGAGAAAAATGAATTTCAATTTGCCAGTATCAGAAGTGGCAATATTCCAGGAATGCACTCAATCAGCTTCGATTCGGAAGCTGATACAATTGAACTCAAACACACTGCACGTAACAGGAACGGACTCGCATTAGGTGCAATAAAATCAGCCAAATGGATTAATAATAAAACAGGCTTTTATAATTTTGCTGACAAATTAAATGAGATAACAGGTTGATATTTTATGAAACTTGATTTCTTTAAAATGCAAGCTCAAGGAAACGATTATATTTATTTTGACCTGAGGGATAAACCTCTTCCCAAGATTGAGTTTTCTAAACTGGCAATCAAACTTTCTAAAAGAAATTTTGGTATTGGTTCAGACGGAATAGTATTAATACATAATTCCAAAATATGTGACTGTAGAATGAGAATGTTCAATGCAAATGGTTCTGAAGGAAAAATGTGCGGTTCTGCCCTACGCTGCGTCTCATATTATCTATCACAAAAATCACGTAAAAATGAAGTAACAATAGAAACCCTTGCCGGCATTAAAACCGGATTGATCAAGGATAAAAAGGAAGGATTGATAACAATTGATCTTGGAATACCTGAATTTATTCAGGATGATGAGATCACCATTAATGGTCATAAAGGAAATTTAATATCTATTGGAAATCCGCATTTTGTTACTCTCATGGATTCTCTTTCCGATAATATCGCAATACATCAAGGACCTGTTATTGATAACTTTGCCTTCTTCCCCGATGGGATTAATATTGAATTTGTAGAAATAATTAGTGAAAATAAAATTGAGATAAAAGTATGGGAACGTGGGAGTGGTGTTACTCTTGCTTGTGGTACTGGAGCTTGTGCAGCAACTTTCTGTGGGATAAAAAAGGAAATCCTAAAATCACCTGTTCTTGTGCAAATGCCTGGTGGAAGCGTGACTGTTGAATTAAAGGAGAACAACATTTTCTTAACTGGGAAAGTAGATCACGTATTTAATGGCAGTATAGAAATATGAAAAAATACTTATTTATTATTATCCTGATTTTATTTGTTGTTCCTCTTCAAGCAAAAAGTAAATGGCTGGGAAAAGATAAAGTTCTACACTTTGCAGGAAGTACATTTCTCACCTACTGGAATTATGGTGTAAATAAAGATATTTTAGGACAAAACTCCCAAAAAAGTGTTTATTTTGCTATTTCATTCACACTTGCTTTAGGAACAGCAAAAGAGTATAGTGATAAAAAGCTAAAGAAAACAGATTTCAGCTGGCATGACCTGGTTTATGATTCTGCAGGTGTAATTGCTGGATTTATTTTAATAAATAATTTGAGGTAAATACTATGGAAAATTCTATAGAAAACATAACAATTGGAAAATATTTGCAATCAGTAAGAAAGAAGAAGAATTTAACGCTTGAGAATATCTCTGAAAGTACAAAAATAAAGGTGCGTCTCTTAGAAAAACTCGAAAATGACCTCTTTGATAATCTGGGTGGAATAGGATACGCAAAAGCTATGATATTAACTTATGCTAAAGCACTTGGAATAATTGAAGATCAGATGCATGAGCTTCTACAAAAGCAATTTAATACAAAACAAAAATATAGACCACAAAGCAATTCTACTCAACCAAGAAAGTTTTTACTTCCAACGAAAATATTTTCTATCATGCTACTAATAATAGTTATCGTATTTCTTTCATATCTTGTAATTAATTTATATAAAGACGGGGTTCTTACTTGGCCACCATTTAATAAAGCAGATATAGAAATGCAGATAAAACCAAAGGGAAAATTTAAAAAACCGTTAGAGAATAAAAGTAAAAGAGTTGTTCCTGAAGTAAAAAGAGAAAAAGAAAATGAAATGATTTTGATGGAACAAATTGAAAAACCTGAAATAAATGCTGTTAATGATTCTACTGACTATCTAGATGAGTTACTTTTCAAAGATAAAAAAAGTCCATTTAATTACGACGAATAAATAATGACAAAAGTAAAATACGAACACCTTCTGGCGTCCGTTCTGAAACCAGCTCGGTATATAAATAACGAGCTTAATAGTTATGGGAAAATACCTGCTAATGATTGTGTAAATTTCTGTCTTGCATTCCCCGATGTTTATGAAATCGGCTTTTCTCATCTTGGTATAAAAATTCTCTATACAATTCTCAATAACGAACAAGATGCGGTTGCTGACCGTGTTTATACACCTTGGCCGGATTTTGGAAAATTACTTATCAAAGAAAATATTCCTCTTTTTGGAATCGAAAGTTCTATTGCCTGTTCCGATTTCGATGTAATTGGTTTTACTCTTCAATCTGAACTTACATTTACCAATGTTCTTTACATGCTGGAACTGGCAAATATTTCACTTTTGAATGTTAATAGAAATGAAGATGATCCGATAATTCTGGGTGGAGGACCGGCTGGAGCAAATCCAATGCCGCTTTCAATTTTCTTTGATGCCATTCTCATTGGTGACGGAGAAGATGCGATTATAGAAATTAAAGACGCATTAAAGAAAACAAAACAAAAAAGTAGAATTGAAAAACTTACTGCATTAGCTAATATTGAAGGAGTTTATGTTCCAACTCTTCATAAAAAGAAAACAATAAAAATACGTAAATTCATGGACTTCAACAACCTTGATAAATCGCATAAGAATCAACTTATTCCATGGATCCAGCCAACTCATTACCGGTACGTTGCTGAGATCATGCGAGGTTGTTCCAGAGGCTGCAGATTCTGTTTTGCTGGAATGTTCTACCGTCCTGTTCGAGAACGTGATCCTAAAGTTATTCTTGAACAACTGGTAAAAGAAGTTGGTAATTACGGATGGGGTGAAGCTGCACTTACTTCGCTCTCTTCCAGTGATTATTCCTGTATAAAACCACTTTTACTTGATATTTATAACAACATAGATAAATCCAGTTTATCTCTACCATCAATGCGAGTAGACAGCATTGATGATGACCTGACAAAATTAATGAGTGCAATGCGGCAAACTGGACTTACACTCGCACCAGAAGCAGGAAGCCAGAGATTACGTGATATAATTAATAAGAATATCAGCGAAGAAGATATTTTTAGAAGTATTCAAATTGCCCTGAAAAACGGTTGGCAATTGGTAAAGTTATATTTCATGATTGGACTGCCATTTGAAAATGAAGAAGACATCCTAGGAATTGTTAAACTCATTGAAGATATAATTAAAATCTCTGGAAAAAAACTGCAGATAAACGTTGCTATTTCACCTTTTGTTCCTAAACCATTCACTCCTTTCCAATGGGCAAAAATGGATGATAGGGAGACAATGTTATCCAAAATTTACCTGATCCGCAACGGACTTAAAAAATATAAATTCGTAAGAGTGAAATATCATGAAGTGGATACTTCTATTTTAGAATGCATTATCGGACGAGGGGATAAAACTGTTGGAAAACTTATTTATAAAGCTTATGAATACGGTGCAAAATTCGATGGCTGGAATGAATATTTTAACTATCGATATTGGCAAACTGCGATTGATGACCTGAATATTGATATTTCAAATTACACAAATGCAATAGATTTAGAAAAAACTCTCCCCTGGGATCAAATCAATATTGAAATAACAAAGAAATTTTTATTAGAAGAATGGGGAAAAGCAAAAGAAGTGCAGTTAACAGAAGATTGCCGCGACGGAATTTGTACATACTGTGGTATTTGCGATAAAGGAATACAACCTCAATATGCTCCTCATAAAGAAATTCCTTCTTTTAAAATTGCAGTGGATGAACAATCTAACATTCCAAATATTCATTATCGTGTTTTTTTCAGTAAAGTTGGCAGGTTAAGATTTGTTGCTCATCTAGACACGATGAGAATGATCCATAATATTTTACGAGCTGTAGATTTGCCTGTTGTGTTTTCTCATGGTTACAATATTCATCCTAAAGCTGCCTTGGGAGCACCGTTACCACTTGGTGTACAGGGAGAAAATGAATATTTTGATTTTGTTCTGAAGGAAGTAATTTCAAACGAGCAGATCTTTGTACAATTTGATAAAATTATGCCAAAGCAATTTAAACTAAAAAAGGTTATCCCAATTGAAAACAAACAAATGCGCGCTATGAATTATTATGAATTTGAAAAGATCTCAGTTATCACTCCGAATGAAAATGCTGAAAGCTTCCAGCAAAAGACTATTGAATTTAAAAAAGCAGAAGAATGGCCATTTACACGAATTCGTAAAGGTAAAAAGAAAACTGGTAACTTAAAAGATATTATTCAAAAAATTGAATGGGATAACACAGAACTTACTGTTACAAAGAAAGTCGTTGGTGCCAGTATTTTTGATTGTTTGCAGCACATTTATAAAATAGAAAGAGATAAGACAAACGATTTTGAGATCATCCGCAGGGAATTAATACACAAGGATTAAAGAATATTGAGGGAATATTATGAACAAACTAATATTAATTGGTAATGGATTTGACTTAGCTCATGGATTGAAAACAAGATATTCTGATTTTTTATTATGGTATTTAAACTATGCTATACAAAGCTTTCGTAAAAATGGAGAATATGCTGACCAACTCATTGAAATATCATTTAGTGAATATTATATTGAAAATTTATCAATAGATTTTACTTCTCTTAGTCGATTCAAACAATCACTTGAGCAATATAAAGCTGATATAATATTTAAAATAAAATCTGCTTTTTTTAAAAATTTATTTAATATAACTATCGAACTTAACTGGGTTGACTTAGAATCTGAATATTATTCGTATTTGAAAGAACTATACCTGAAATTAGAAGCCAGCAATTTTAAAAATTTCAAACATATAGAAGGACGGGTAAAATCATTAAATAATGATTTTGATTATCTTAAAAATGAACTTCATGAATATTTAAACACAATAGAAATCTCTGATAAATGTCAAGTTCAAGATATAGCTATACATCTTGAACAACTTTTAGCAGAAATTTGTAAAGAAAAATCATATATTCTGTTTTTAAACTTCAATTATACTTCAACAATTGATATATACTTAAAAGATTTAAAAAATGATCATGTTATAGTTAATTATATTCATGGAAAATTAAACAATGATAAAAATCAGATAATTTTTGGTTATGGGGATGAAATTGATGACTATTATCAAAAGATTGAGAATGTTAATAATAAAGAGTATCTAAAGAATTTTAAGTCATTCGGTTATTTCAAAACAACTAACTATCAGGATTTTTCTCGATTTATTGAATCAAACCAATTTGAGGTTTATATTATGGGACATTCATGTGGATTATCAGATAGAACTCTATTAAATAGAATAGTAGAACACGATAATTGTACAAAAATTAAAATTTTTTACCATGCAAAAAGTGATAGTGAGAATGATTATATAGAAAAGACACAAGAACTATCTCGTCATTTTTCATCTAAATCCAAACATGATATGAGAATTAAAATTAAGTCATTCCCTGAATCATCACCACTTGTTAAACTTAATGAAGAAAATGCGTAACAAGCGTGTCGTCGGCTTAAATGAATGTGAAATTTGAAATTTGAAATGTGAAATTAGGAATTAGAAATTGGAAATTGAAATTCAGCAGCTGCTGGATTAAGGATTTTGGAATAGGCATACCGAACGAAATTAAGGAAAAAATATTTGAGAAAGGATATATCTATGGAAAAACAGGTCATACGGGAATCGGATTATATATTGTAAAACAAACAATCGAAGGATATGGTGGGGAAATCTATGTGGAAGGTAATAAACCAACGGGAGTAATCTTTGTGATTAGATTAAGAAATGCAGATGTAAAAACCAATAAATTAAAAAAGTAGGTTATATGGAAAATATTGAAAATCTCAAAAAGAAATTACTTCAATGTAAAAAAGATGGAAAAGAAAAAATTCAATTATTAATTCAACTTTCTCAAGAATATTTAGAAAATAATTCTGATAAAAGTTTAGAGAATGCTCAAAAATCTTTAGAATTAGCTGAAAAAATGAATTATGATGAAGAAAAAGCAAACTCCTTATCTATTATGGGAAAGGTCTATTTCAATAAAAATATTTATAATAGAGCTTTGGAGTTTAATAAAAGAGCATCAGAATTGTATAAAAAAATTGGTAATATGAAAGGATTGAGTACATCTTTAGACGACATTGGCGCTGTTTATCAAAAATTAAGTAATTACGATAATGCTTTGATTTATCATCTTGAGTCCTGCAAAATAGGTGAAGATATTGGAGATAAAAAAAGTATAGCTACTTCTTATAATAGTCTTGGAGGTACTTATTACTATTTAAATGATTATAATAAATCGTTATTATATTTTCAAAAATCATTAATGATGATGCAAACTATCAATGATAGTAAAGGGATATCAAATTCATTAAATAATCTTGGAATAATTTTTAAAATTCAAAGAAATTATGATAAAGCGTTAGAATGCTATACCAAATCATTGAAAATTAAAGAAGAAATTGAAGATAAAAAAGGCGTTTCAAGTATTTTGAATAATATCGGACTAATTTATTATGAACTGGAAAATTATGATCAAGCTTTTGATTATTATAGGCAATCAATGATTATAAAGAAAGAAATCGGAAATAAAAAAGGTATTGCAAATACTTTGAATAATATTGGAAAGCTTCATTTACAAATAAAAAATTATGACAAAGCTATATTTAACTTTGAACAAAGTCTGAAAATTTCAAAAGAGATCAAATCTAAAGATCTAATAATGAATTGTTACAAACATTTTACCGAAATTTATTCAGAAACAAAAAACTTCGAAAAAGCTTTCCACTATTCAGAGTTGTATTCCGAAATTAAAGACAGTATTTACACAGAAGAAAGTAGCAAAAAGATTGCTGAAATGCAAACTAAATATGAAACGGAAACAAAAGAAAAAGAAACGGAAATATACAAATTGAAAAATGTAGAACTTGTGAGTGTCAATGAGCAATTGGGGAAAGAGATTGTCGAACGCAAAAAAGCAGAAAAAGAAATGGAAATCAGCAAAAAAAGATTGAAAATAGTAAATTCCATTTTAAGGCATGATATTACAAATGATTTAACTGTGATCAAGAGCGCTCTTCGTATTTATAAAAGGAATTCTGATATTTTGATGTTAACTGAAATAGAAAACAAGGTTAACAAAGGGTTGAATACAATAAAAAGATTACGCGAACAAGAATTTTTTATTGAATCCCATTCAGACTTAAGTAATTATTCCATTTTCGAAGTTCTTCAGGAAGTGATATCTGATTTTCACAACCTGGATATTCATATTGAAGGTCACGCAATTGCTTTTGCTGATAAAGCATTATATTCCGTGTTTGAAAATATTATAACGAATGCTATCAAACATGGTAAATCAGCTAAAATTGAAATAACAATCTCAACAAAAGAACAAATTTGCGAAATCAGGATTAAGGATTTTGGAATAGGCATACCGGACGAAATTAAGGAAAAAATATTTGAGAAAGGATATATCTATGGAAAAACAGGTCATACGGGAATCGGATTATATATTGTAAAACAAACAATCGAAGGATATGGTGGGGAAATCTATGTGGAAGATAATGAACCAACGGGAGTAATATTTGTGATTAGATTAAGAAATACAGATATTAAAAACCATAAATTTAAAAAGTAAATATTACGATAGAAAATTCTTGGTTCAAATTTCAAAACAGAATTAATTGACCGAAATGTAGAAATTATTGAATATCGTATTAGTGATTTTGAAAAGAGTGATTTTCTAAAAGAATATAATTCACCTGAATATTATGGTAAATATAAATTTATTAATAATA
>JAVCCF010000105.1 GCA_030765625.1 Candidatus Tenebribacter burtonii | reverse complement strand
GTAAAGATGAATTTAATGTTGTATTTGTTGGAACTTATAAAGAATGTGAATGTTATATTAAAACTTCTGGAAGTGATTTTGGTTATAAAATAAGAAATCATTTTGAGGTTTAAGTTAGTGGGACATAGCGTTGAAATGCATGTTAAGCTCCGCCTTCGGAGCGTCAAGCATGATACATGCAGCACATTAAGCCCGACGAAGGCGGGCTTAACATGCGTATCTGTGTATCGTAATTGAGCAAGCTCAAAACTCAACACTGTATACGCCGGATCCATTAGTAGTCATAAATTTGTGAAATATAAAAATAACAAAGGGGTTAAAATGCTGAAAAATTTATTAACGTTGCTTTTAGTAGGAATCTTATTAATGCTGGTATCATCTTGTTGTGAAGATGATATTACATCTCCTCCGTTGGAAATTGATCCAATAGCTAGTATGCCAACAAATATTATCATTTCGAATTCTGGAATCGATGTATTAGAGTTAACATGGGATGAGAATTGTGATTGGGAAAATGAAATTAGAATAGATAGGAGAATGGATGATGACGATGATTTAACCGAATGGATAAATATTGTCAGATTACCTGCTAATTCAATATCTTTCTCTGATAATAATGTACCATACCGAACTTACATGGAATATAGGATATACGCATATTATGATGATGCTATGCATTCTGATTATGCAAATATTGAATATTATATAACGCTATCTAATCCAGATAGCCTAGAAATTGTTAAATCAGATGATTCTACCTTGAAATTAACCTGGCATAATTTTCAAGATTGGATTGACGGATATAAACTACAACGAAAGATAGGTGGAAATGATTGGGTAGATTACGCAGTACTTGATAAGAATAGTGAAGAATTTATTGATAGTGGTTTGAATTTAGATGAATACCATTTATATAAGATATTTAGTATCTATGGTGAAGAAACTTCTTATGGCAGGACTGTAGGTTACAATAAGATTGATATGATTTATGTAGAAGGAGGTACTTTTAATATGGGTAATACTTGGGAAAATATTAGTGGCGATCCAGATGAATATCCTGTTCATGAAGTAACTTTATCTTCATATTATATTGGTAAATATGAAATCACTAGCTTATCATTGGACCTTTACAGAGGATATTACAACGATAATACTTCTCCTGTTGAACCAGGAGCTATGGAATGGACTTCAGCAATTATATTTTGTAATTATCTCAGTAGAATTGAAAACCTAGAACCATGTTATACATTTACATATGAAGATTATTTTTACTATTTAGATGATGTAGAATTAAATCTATCCGCTAATGGATATAGATTACCTACAGAAGCAGAATGGGAATATGCTGCTCGTGGAG
This sequence comes from Candidatus Tenebribacter burtonii, assembly GCA_030765625.1. GTDB lineage: Bacteria > Cloacimonadota > Cloacimonadia > Cloacimonadales > TCS61 > Tenebribacter > Tenebribacter burtonii. Next base: position 3,557 of record JAVCCF010000105.1, on the reverse strand, counting down.
GTATTTATTTCAATGATAACTTCATTTACAGTGGAAGTAACAACTTTGATGAAGTTGGTTGGTATTCTTATGGGAATGAAATAGGACAAAAAGAACCAAATCAACTTGGAATTTATGATATGAGTGGTAATTGCATTGAGTATTGCTGGGATATTTATGGAGAATATTCTTCTGAAAGTCAAACTAATCCCACAGGATCAGAAGAAGGAGATAATATAGTCGTACGGGGAAATAACTATCATGTATCTGATAGAGAGTACAATAGTGGTCATTCTTTTGGAGGAGTTAATAGCTTTAGAATTGTAAGAAAAGCTGAATAATTATTGATGATTATTAAGAAATTTACAACTACTAACTCTGCACCTAAGCATTCGCTTCGCTCATCTTAGCATGCAATTCCCATTAGCAGCAACTTTAGAATTAGGAGTTAAAAATGAAGAAAACATTATTAATACTGATTATGTTCATGTCTACTGCACTTGTGTCTCAAACTTTACCAAATAAGATAATTGTAGGCTACTGGCATAATTGGGGATACACACCCAACATTGTTTACCTTGCAGAAATCCCGGAAGTTTATGATGTTATAAATATTGCTTTTGCTTCACCAACTGTTGTTTTTGGTTCAACTATGGAATTCACACCGGATGCAGGGATTTATCCAAATGTGAGTGACTTTGTAAACGAAGTGGCATATCTTCAGAATCAAGGAAAAAAAGTAGTAATCTCAATTGGAGGAGCCAACCATCCTGTTTATCTCCTTACACCGGATGATGTACAAGATTTTGTTTTTTCCATGAGTATGATAATTGATACTTATGGATTTGATGGTATTGATATTGATCTTGAAGGTGGTTCGATTTCGCTGGATACAGGTGATAATGACTTCCGCTATCCAACTACACCCAAGATTGTGAACCTGATAGATGCTATTACTCAGCTCACAGATCTATACCCCAATATGATGCTTTCGACTGCACCGGAGACTGCATACGTTCAAGGTGGTTACAGCACTTATGCCGGGATTTGGGGTGCTTATCTTCCTCTAATTCATGCTTTGCGAGATAGATGGACTTATGTTCACGTTCAGCACTACAATACAGGCTCGATGTATGGACGCGATGGGGTTTCCTACAATCCTCCTTCTGCAGATTTCCATGTGGCAATGGCAGACATGTTGCTGGCGGGATTTAATGTGAATGTCTATGTGAATAATATTTTCTTTGAACCATTAGCTCCAGAACAAATGGCAATAGGTTTACCTGCTTCCACATCTGCTGCTGGAAGCGGTTATACGGAACCCGAAATTGTTCATACAGCTTTAGATTATATTATTCTTGGGATTACATTTGGTGGGCAATATCAATTGGCAAATCCAGATGGATATACAAATTTCAGAGGTTTGATGACCTGGTCAATTAATTGGGATATCAATAATAATCTTGAATTTTCCAACTCTCATCGCCCGTACCTGGATAACTTAATGGGAGTTTCAGTTTTTGAAGAAAATCTCCCAAATAGTGATCTAAAATTATTTAATTATCCTAATCCATTTAATCCAACCACAGAAATCAGATTTCAGATTTCAGAATTCAGTGAATCTGAATCAGTAGAAATAACAATTTATAATCTGAAAAGCCAGAAAGTGAAAACTTTACCTGTCATCCTGAGTGGAATCGAAGGATCGGTAATTTGGAATGGAACAGATGATTCCAACAAACCAGTCTCTTCAGGAATCTATCTATACAAATTAAAATCGGGGAATACAGAAGTTAGCAAGAAAATGCTACTTTTAAAATAGGAGTGTAGATAATGAAAACATATAAAATTTTGATCTTAGTTTTGTTAATATTATTATGGATTCAACCAGTTTCTGCACAAGATTTCAATAAGAATATTATCGGATATTTTACTTCCTGGTCTGTATACGTGCGAGATTATCATGTACCGGATATTCCTGCCGATAAAATCAATTATATCAATTATGCTTTTGCCAATATCGATAACGTAAATGGTACGATCATGCTGGGTGACCCTTATGCTGATATTGATAAATGGTATCCGGGAGACAGTTGGGAACCTGGTAGTTTGCGTGGAAGTTTTCATCGTCTTCAGATTTTGAAAGATGATTATCCCCATGTGAAAACCTTTATTTCAATTGGTGGTTGGACCTGGTCACATTACTTCTCTGATATCGCTTTAACAGAAGATTCACGAGCCATTTTTGCTGCATCCTGTGTGGATTTTATTCAGGAATATGAATTCGACGGAGTAGATCTGGATTGGGAATATCCGGTTAGCGGAGGACTTTCCACCAATATTTATAGACCTGAAGACAAAGAAAATTTCACACTTCTACTGGAAGAAATTCGATACCAATTAGATCAAGCTGGGGATTATCTTCTTACGATAGCTGCTCCATCCTCTTCGATCATCCATGAAAATTTAGAAATCGATCAGATCCACCAATACCTGGATTGGATCAACGTGATGACCTATGACATGCACGGTCCATGGGGAGATCCGCTGATAGATCCGGTCACCCATTTTAACACTCCTCTTTACGTAGCTTCAGATGATCCATTGGTAGAACCCTTCCATTCTGATTTCAATGTATCCGCCGCAATTCAAGGATATTTGAATGCAGGTGTTCCAGCTGATAAACTCAATCCAGGTTTAGCATTTTATGGTAGAGGTTACAATGGAGTTCCTGATGTGAATAATGGACTTTTTCAAACTTATTGGGGACCTGCGAATGCAGGAACATGGGAGAATGGAGTATTCGATTATTGGGATCTGGAACAGAATTATATAGATTTGAATGGTTACACTTCATACTGGCATGATGAAGTTAAAACACCATGGATTTACAATCCTAATACCCAGATTATGATCAGTTATGACAACATTGAATCGATGGAAGAAAAGGGTAATTATATAAAAAGTACAAATCTTGGTGGAGCTATGTTCTGGGAATTCAGCGGAGATAAGTACTCTGTTCTTTTGAATACAGTTTACGATGTACTACAAGATACAACTGGAACGGAAACAGATAATTCACTAATCTCCAATGATTTAAAATTATTTAATTATCCCAACCCATTCAATCCTGAAACAACCATCTCTTTCTCAATACCAGTAGAAAGCCAAATTGAAATTTCAGTCTACAACATCAAAGGACAAAAAGTGAAACAGCTTTTCAGCGATCAGCTTTCAGTTGGTCAGCATTCGGTAGTTTGGGATGGTAATGATGAGACAGATAAACCTCTCAGCTCAGGAATTTATTTGTATAAATTGAAATTAAATGGTAAGTCAGAATCAGTTAATAAATGTATATTATTGAAATGAAAAAGTTGCTGCTAACACACAGCTCCACAGTATAGCAAGAAGAAAAGCAAGATGAGCGTGGCACGCCGCCATTAGTAGCAACTAAAAAATTTGGAGGATAATATGAAGAATGGATTTTTTATGTTAATCTTAATATTTCCAATTTTTCTTTATACACAAATCCAATGGCAGGAGAATGGTATTCCAATTCGACAAGCTAACAACATCCG
>JAVCCF010000037.1 GCA_030765625.1 Candidatus Tenebribacter burtonii | reverse complement strand
GAAAATTATTATGTTCTTTCCATGTTCCCCTATCCATCAGGAGCACTGCATATGGGTCACGTTTCCAATTATTCCATAGCAGATGCAATTACACGTTATAAGATGATGCAGGGTTTTAATGTTATGCAGCCGATGGGATATGATTCGTTTGGTATGCCAGCAGAAAATTATGCAATCCAGCATAATTCTCATCCACGAATTACAACTGATAATAATATTGATATTATGAGAAAACAATTTGATATGATGGGTTTTGGAATGGATTGGGATCGTGAAGTAAGTACCTGTCACCCGGAATATTATAAATGGGGACAGTGGTTCTTTAAAAAGATGTATGAAAAAGGACTGGCTTACAAGAAAACTTCGTTTCAGAATTGGTGCGATGACTGCCAGACAGTATTGGCAAATGAGCAGGTAGAAGATAATAAATGCTGGCGATGCGGTAGTGTAGTACGCCAGAAAGAATTGGAACAATGGTTCTTTAAAATTACTGATTATGCCGAAGAATTACTCGATTTCAGTAGAGTTATAGATTGGCCTGAACGTGTGAAGACCATGCAGACTAATTGGATCGGAAAAAGTTTCGGAACTGAGATCTGGTTTAAACTGGAAAATTCGGATGAGCTGATAAAAGTATTCACAACCAGACCGGACACAATATTCGGTTGTACGTTCATGGCACTTCCACCTGAGCATCCTCTGGTTACGAATTGGCTTAAAGACGAACCGACAGATTCTGAGATGCAAAAATTCTGTGATAAAGTTTTAAATGAAGATACTATTACGAGAACTGCTGAAGATACAACGAAAGAAGGGATCTTCACAGGAAGGTTTGCGATCAATCCGGTTAATGGTGAAAGGGTTCAGATCTGGATCACAAATTATGTTCTGATGGATTACGGAACCGGTGCTGTGATGGCTGTTCCAACCCATGATCAACGTGATTTCGAATTTGCCAAAAAATATGATATTCCTATGAAGATAGTTATTCAGAATCCAGATAAAGATCTGATCATGGAAGAGATGAAAAAGGCTTACACTGAACCTGGGATATTGGTAAATTCTGATAAATTTGATGGAATGGACAGCGTTAATTCCCAAAAACCTATTTCAGAATGGATGACTGCAAACAACATGGGAAAAGAAACGGTAACTTACAGACTTCGTGACTGGGGAATTTCCCGACAACGCTACTGGGGAAATCCGATTCCAATAATTTATTGTGAAGATTGCGGAACTGTTCTGGTCTCCGATGAAGATCTTCCCATAAAACTTCCTGAGAATGTTGAACTGGGCAAAACAACTCAGAATCCATTGCTTTCAGTTGATGATTGGGTTAATGTAAAATGCCCAAAATGCGGGAAATCTGCCAGACGTGAAACAGATACGATGGATACTTTTGTGGATAGTTCCTGGTATTATGCTCGTTATGCTGATCCCAAAAATGATAAAATGCCATTCAGTAAGGAATTTGCAGATAACTGGCTTCCGGTAGATCAGTATATCGGTGGGATCGAGCATGCTGTAATGCACTTGATGTATGCACGTTTCTTCCATAAATTTATGCGGGATTTGGGCATGGTAAAATCTAACGAACCTTTTGCCAGATTGCTTACACAGGGAATGGTTACAAAAGACGGTGCTAAAATGAGTAAATCTAAAGGCAACGTGGTTGATCCGCAATATATTATAGATCGTTACGGAGCTGACACAGTGCGGGTATTCATGCTGTTTGCCTCTCCCCCTGATAAAGATTCGGAATGGAGTGATGAAGGTGTGAAAGGTGCATTCCGTTTCCTGAATCGTGTTTGGAGATTGTTTGATGAAAATCTGGAACTAATAAAAAATACGTCTGTCACCCTGAGCGGAGTCGAAGGGTCAGATAACGAATTAAGTGCAGAAATTAAAAAGCTGCGTTACAGTACTCATTTCACAATAAAGAAAGTACTGAATGATATCGAAAACAGAATGCAGTTCAATACAGCCATCGCAGCTGTCATGGAGCATCTGAACAATGTTTACTCTATTAAGAATGTAGATAAATTGAATAATGCTGAGAAAATTATATTTGTAGAAAGCTGTATTGCAATCCCGCATTTGATGTATGTTTTTGCTCCTCACCTCAGCGAAGAATTGTGGGAGAAAATTGGAAACGAAAACTTGCTCCATGAAGCTGGACTTCCCGAATTCAATGAAAAGTATCTGGTTCAGGATGAGATCACTTATGTTATTCAGATCATGGGTAAAGTACGTGGTAAGATCAATGTCTCGGTTGATGCAACTGATGATGAAATAAAGAAACTGGCTTTGGAAGTAGAAAATGTGAAGAAATCACTTGAAGGGAAAAATATCCTGAAAATGATAATTGTACCGAAGAAGCTTGTTAGTATAGTAGCGAAATAAAATCAACACAGAGACACTGAGAAACAAAGAACACAGAGAAAATATGTAGGGGCAACTCACGAGTTGCCCTTTTATGAAAAACCTTTTTTAATATTAATAAAATTCGATATTTGTTTTGGGCAGAGCTTTCCTCAATTCTTCTATTTGAGAGGATTTAAGTGGATTTCCAGTTATTAATAATTCAGTTAAATTTTTTAATTCTTTCAGAGTATCAATATTATTAATTTTATTCATTGATAGTATTAAACGCTGTAACTTTTTCATATTTTTCAAAGGTTGAATGTCACAAATTTGATTGTAAGCAAGTTCTAAAGTTGTTAAATTTTTCAGATCTTTCAAATGTCCAATATCATTAATCTGATTTGTTGTTAAACATAAAAACAATAAATTCTTCAATTCTCTCAAAGATTCGATGTTATTTAATCGATTATTACGTAAGTTCAAATCAGTAAGTTTTTTTAAACCTATCAGAGGTTTGATATCGATGATTTGGTTGTATGATAAAGTTAAGCATTTTAACGTCTTTAATTCTCTCAAAGACTTGATATCATTAATTTGATTACCAGCTAAAAATAAAGTCTCTAAATAAATAAAATCTTTCAAAATCTCAATATTATTGATCTCATTGCCTACTAAACTTAAACTTTGTAAATTCCTTAAATTAATCAAAGGTTTAATGTCTGTAATTTTATTCATGAATAAGTCTAAACTTATTAAGTTTATCAAACCATGTAATGGTTTTAGGTTGCGGATTCTATTTATAGACAAATCAATAATAGTCAAATTCTTCAAATCCTGTAGCGGTGATAGGTCGCTGATTTGGTTATTATTTAAATCTAAACTAACTAAAGTCTTCAATTCCTGTAGTGGTGATATGTTGCTGATTTGATTCTTAGCTAAATTTAGATTTGTTAATTTTTCCAATTCAATCAAAATATCAATATTATATAAATAAGAATTTTCCAAATTTACTTCACTTGAATTGAAATCGACATTGCCAGCATATCGAGGATTATCAATTTTCAAAATTAAATTAACTGCATTGCTTTTTTGCCATTTGGTTTTTTCTGTTGTTTCTGCTGCAGTTTTAAATAATCTTTTCAATTTGGTTTTACTTGGTTTCATTTCGAAGATAAAGTGAATTATAGCAACATTGATTTGTTGTTTCCCGAAGTTCACTGGTTTATTGCTTGTAATTTCTTCATATAACTCTTTTGCTGCCAGATAATCTATAAATGCTTTATGTGATATTCTAAAAATATCATCTTTATCTCTAGCAAAGAAAGTGTAAGTATGGAAATTTGTCAGATAGTTTTCTATTTGTGCTGCGTTTTTATTTTTTAAATCAGGATCATTTTTAGCATAATCTGCTATTTCTATAATTGGAATGCTTAGTTGATTTTTGATGAAAAGAGATATACAAACCTTCTGTAAGATTCTCATCCTTGTAGCGTCATCTGTTCCATAATCTCTATCATCTTTTCGGAATTTTTTCCTGATCTCTTTAAGTTCATCATCGATGGCAGCACTGAATACATCAATCGATTTTACTTCTTGTTTTGTTTCTTTAAGAATTTTCATTAAATGTTTTACGATTAAGTTTAAGAGAACCGGTCTCTTTGCTAAATCTTTTAATCCGTTAATAGCTTCTATCTCTTTCCAGTTCTTATTTGGCTCTCCCTTCATTCTTTCTAGGAATTTTAAGATCTGAGGTTCTTCAAATAATTTAATGTAAATAGTATCTACATTTTCTTCATTCACTTTTAATGCTTCCGATTGTTCTTGCAATGATTGGAAATATTCAATTCTACTTGTAAGTATGATTTTACTATTTTTATAGAACTTTAAAATATCGAATATATAATCGAAATTAATTTTTTTCCCCCTTACATCTATTTCTGCTGCCATTTCATCGAAGCCATCAAATATCAATATGAATTCATCATTTTTCAATTTCTCTTTAAATTCAATAAATGATACTTCATTGACATTTATACTTAACTCAGATATTAAAAAGGCTTCGAGGCCCTGATTTCTAAAATTTCTCAGGTTAAATATTATTGGTTTTCTGTGCTTTTTGTCCTGTATCTTTTGTTCACCCTGATTTAAATTACCTTTTGCCAGATCACAGGAAATATATTCACATAAAGTTGATTTGCCTGTTCCGTATTCTCCAAGGATTATCAGGAAATTCTTATTTTCTTTTTCCAACCATTCATTTATGTATTTATCAATTGGTTCATAATCTATTTCTGCTACGGCTTTAAGTTCAACATATGAATTATCATTCATCTCCTCTTTTACTATTCCTTTTGTATGCAGATGAACTTTTGTTTTAATTTTAGTTACACCGTTTAAGTCTACATAAAGATCATCATTCACAAACTTGTTATAGAAATCATCAATTAATTGAGCCAAGTATTTTTCTATTTTGTATTCGAAAGAGTTTTTATAGTTGGTTTCAGATAATTCAAATAATTTCAAGTTAGTATTGTTTATAAAATCAAGTATTGCTTTGCTTTCTGTTTGTTTATCAATTGTTTCGAAAGTTGAAACAAAATCATCTATAATTTGCTCGTATGGTATATCCAATGTAATATTCTCAAAAGCTAATTTCTTATGAAGCGTAAATTCAGCCTTTTTCTTAAACTCATCAAGCTTATTTTCATATATTCCTTTTTGAAATAGTTCTTGTAACACTTTGTCTTTCATAACTTCAATGAATCTGAGATTAGTTTTATTTTTACCAAATTCAATTAACGAATGTATAAGTCTTGAATCAAAATTAGCTTCTAATTTCAATAATCCCATTTTCTTCAGATACTTTACAATTTCAAAATCTTTTTTCATTGATTTTGAAGCAAATGTTATAATTAAATCAATTATTTTAATTATTATTGATTCCATATTAAATCCCTTTATTTTTTTAATTCTAACTTTTCTTCCACTCCAATTCCTCACTACATTCAGCCAGAGGAGTGTTCATACCTTTCTTTATCAATTCTCTCATACCTGAAATTGAAAGAAGAAATAAAGTTTCTTTAATTGATTTCCATTTTGTTTCTGAGATTATAATTGCATTACCTTTGCCGGTTTTAATTCTAAGAATATTGTCATGATCAATAGTGAGATCAATTAATTCTTCAAATCTTTTCTCAATTAATTCAATATTGTACGTCTTCATTTTTAAACCTATTGTGAAATTATAATTGTAGTTATTGAAAGTCAAGTTCAAAATTTATACATCTCTTGTTCGCAAGTTGCACTTGCGAACACAATTGATATTGAAGTTATACTTCTTACATAATAAACAAGTTCGTAAGTAAAACTTACAAAGCAGTAGCGTTAACAAGTTCAACTTGTTAATGAGAAAAATACAACTTGTTAACGAGGGAAAATTTATAGTTAGGATAAAATCATTTACTAATTATCTTTTAATTCAAGTTTTGTTTTTGGAGATTGAATGAATATAATTACAATAATTTTAATTGCTTTTGGTTTAGCAATGGATGCATTTGCTGTTTCTATTGCCAGTGGAGTTACTTTAAAATGTTTCAAAGTACGTCCTGCTCTTCGAGTTGCTTTCTTCTTTGGTGGCTTTCAGGCACTCATGCCGGTGTTAGGTTGGTTAGCGGGAACTAGTTTCCAACACTACATCGCGGCATTCGATCACTGGATCGCTTTTGGCTTACTTACTTTTATTGGCGGTAAGATGATCTATGAATCTTTCCTGATCGAAAAGGCAGAAAGTAAATGTGATCCAAATAATTTGATAACTGTATTCGTTCTATCTATTGCCACCAGTATTGACGCTTTAGCGGTAGGACTTAGTTTTTCTGCATTGCAAGTTCAAATCATACAACCCGCAATAATTATTGGCATAATCACATTTTTACTTTCATTACTGGGTGTTTATCTTGGTGGTAAATTTGGATCATTATTCGAGAATAAGATAGAATTTATCGGGGGTACAGTTCTAATCGGAATTGGATTGAAAATTCTTATTGAGCATTTATTCTTTATGTGATTTATAAATATGGTGCAGAAGGGGGGACTTGAACCCCCACAAGCAATTGCTCACTAGACCCTGAACCTAGCGCGTCTACCAATTCCGCCACTTCTGCATATGCAATTGAAGAAAAAAAACACGCTTTGAGAGTCAAGAAAAAAGTAATTTCTAATCAGTTACAAAGTTATTTCGGTTTCAATGATATTTGAAAGATTTTTAATTGACAAATATAAGCTGTAAAGGAAATTCCAAAAAGTAAAAATTAGATAAAGAGGAATAAATGGCGTACTTAATTTTAGCAAGGAAATACAGACCACAAACTTTTGATGAAGTATATGCTCAAGATCATATAACAAAGATACTTAAGAACACAATCGAAATGGATAGGACAGCACAGGCATATCTTTTCACAGGACCTAGAGGTGTTGGTAAGACTTCATTAGCAAGGATATTTGCAAAAAGCCTGAATTGCTTGAATGACGGTCCTACAACAACACCATGCAATGTTTGCCAAAACTGTACTGAGATAACGCAAGGAATTTCATCTGATGTAATTGAGATCGATGGTGCATCTAATACTGGAGTAGAAGATATTCGTGATCTTCAGAAAGAGCTGATGTACGCACCATCTACTTCCCGAAATAAAATTTATATCATTGATGAGGTGCACATGCTTTCTAAGAATGCTTTTAATGCACTTCTTAAAACTCTGGAAGAACCTCCGAAAAACGTTGTGTTCATCTTTGCTACTACTGAACCGCATAAAGTTATTCCCACTATTATTTCCAGATGTCAACGCTTTGATTTTAAAAGGATTCCGATTCCTGCAATTATAGATAGATTGAGTTCCATTTGTAAGATTGACAACATATCTATTGATCCCGAAGCATTATTTGCAATAGGTAAAAAAGCTGACGGTAGTATGCGTGATGCTTTATCTTTGATGGATCAGGTTATTGCTTACGGCAAAGATTATATCTCTCTTGTCGATGTACTCACGATCTTCGGGATTGTTCACACCGATGTATTTTATAAGATCCTACTTTTTGTTACAGAAAAAAATGCATCCGGTATTATTGAATTATTACATGATATTTTAGAAAAAGGTAATGATATACAAGAATTCCTTAATGGAATACTTGATTACATTAGAAACCTGCTTCTTTTAAAGCTTAACATCGACATTCCAACTATCTCAGAAGCCAACAGAAAGCAAATGTTGGAGATATCCGATAAATTCCAGGATGGTGACCTTATTTACATTATGACTATACTTATTAAAACCAAAATGGATATTAAAAACTGTAGTAATCCCACTCTTGTTGTAGAAATGGCATTCATAAAGATATCTCGTCTTTCTGAACTTCAATCTCTTGATAAATTGATTGATTCGATAAATATAGATGAACCAATTAATATGGGAACAAAAAAGGTTAAACCAATTCGTATGCAGCCTATTGAGAATGAAAAGGTAGTAATTCCGCAGCAACAAACTATTACAATGCATGAAAAAATAGAAGAGGTAAAAGCTGAAATTCAAAAAGAGGCAGAACAAGAAAAACCCAAGATCGATAAACTGACCATTGAAGCTGTTGAAGAGAGTTTAGATGATATTGCAAAAATATTATATAAACAAAAACCTATTGTGTCTAACTATCTTGTTAATTGTAATATACAAAACTTATCTAACAATTTCCTTCACTTAGTATCAGCTAATTCATTTGCCTATGACTTATTAAAGAATGAAAAAGAAGTTATTTCTGATATTTTTACAAAACATTTTAATCTCAAAATTAAAGTTGATTTCACACTTGAAGAAGTAAAAGGTAAGAAAGTAATAACAAATCCTACTTTGGATGATATCAAAAGGGAATCACCTACGATCGCCAGCTTTATAGAAGATACAGATTCAATTATTAATTAACTCTGACACAGTTCTGAATTCGTAACCTCTTTTAGGCAATTCGTCAATAAGCATTTTCACAGCATCAATAGTAGCTTGTCTATCAATTTTCTTTCCAGATCTTTCTATTCCAGAATCATGCAACACTATTATTGATCCAGGCTTGATACGTTTATAAATTCTTTTTAGGATCACTTTTGGATCGTTCTCTTTATAATCTTTTGTTGGAACATTCCACATAATTATCTTTTTATTCAAAGAAGCCAGAATTGATAATGCTGCAAATAAAAACCTACCAAATGGTGGTCGGAAATGGATATCATCTTTTACACCAAGCTCACGTAACAACCTGTCTGTTTTTTCTATTTCTTCTCTTATCATGCTCTTTTTCTTAAATATTAAATTCCAATGTGAATATGAATGATTACCAAGTTCATGTCCTTCTTTGATCATTCTTCTAACTATCTTTTTGTGTTTTACTATATTCTTACCTGTAACAAAGAATGTGGCTTTAATGCCATTTTCTTTAAATAGATCAAGCAATTCATTTGTGAACAGGGGATGTGGTCCATCATCGAATGTAAGTGCAACCAGCTTCATTTTGATCTTTACTTTATAGATGAACTTTGGTATTAATGCCATTTATTTCTCTCCAATATCATTGACTAAAAAATTAATATTTCAATTTTTGAAATAGAAAATTATTTTAAAAGGGTTCACGGTCAAGGTTTTTGCAATAACAACTGTGAATTAAGGAATTTATGGAATTTACTATTTATATCTTCGCAATTTTGTACTTCATGATTATATTCTCTTTTTTCATTGGAATTTTGTTTTTAAATAATTCAAAGAATGCGAAGATAAATAAGATATCTGTTATAATAGCAGCCAGAAACGAAGAGAAGCATATTTACAATCTTCTTAATTCTTTAATTTCTCAGAATTTTCCAAAAGAAAATTATGAAATAATTATAGTTGATGACCGGTCTGAAGATAATACGTCTAATATTGTGAATAAGTACAAATCTAAAAACAGTAATATAATGCTTCTTCAAGTTAAGAATGAGTCTAAAGTCCTCTTAGGAAAGAAAGGAGCTCTGGACAAAGGAATTCGAGCAGCAAAGCATAATATACTTGCATTCACGGATTCTGATTGCGTTCCAACGAATAACTGGCTCTTGCAAATTAATAATCATTTTACTGATGATACCGATATTGTTGCAGGATATTCTTATATATATTACAAAAATCCTTTTTTCAAGTTCCTGAAGAATTTGGAACGATCATCTATTTTTGCTGTTATTGCAGGAAGTTTCGGATGGAACTGGGGAGTTACAATAACTGCCGGGAATATGGCTTATCGGAAAGAACTGTATGATAAAGTTAACGGATTTAACGATATAGGTTTGATCAAATCTGGTGATGACGTTTTAATGATACAAAAAATGGGAAAAATTGCTCGCAGAATGAAATTCATGTTCCATCCTGATTCTATTGTTAATACTGGTAGAGATGAAACTACAGGGTCACAGATCCAACAGGAAACAAGACGTGGATCCAAATGGTATAATTATACAATACCTGTAAAAATGATGACATTATTTATATTTGTTTATTATTTAGTTTTTGTCGGATGTTTTATGGGATTTACGTTTGCTTATATTTCAACAACTTTATTTGTAATTATTTTATTTTTAAAGATAATTCCAGAATTTCTATTATTAACATTGTTTTTAGTTAAAATGAAGAGATTAAAATTAATGTGGATTTTCCCAATTGCTGAGTTGATCTACATTCCATATTTTATTATATTTGGACTTAAGGGAACGTTTGGGAAATATAAATGGAAAGAATAAAAGAAAAATATAAACATGAATTAGCAAGATTCGATATTCAAAGAAATAATATCCATCGATTATGGAATATACATCAGGAAACTGCAGAATTGCTTTATACTTTCGTAAAAATAAAGGCACCTGAACATATTTTGGAGATCGGAACATCAAACGGATTTTCTACTTTTTGGTTATCTATTGCTGCAGAATCTTGTGATGCTGTTGTAGATACTATCGAGGTAGATGAAGACAGATTTAAGCTAGCTAAGAAAAATCTTGTTAACAGAAAGAATATCATCCAACGTTTTGGAAAAGCTGAATTGATAATTCCCGAACTGACCGATAAATTTGATTTTGTTTTCATTGATGCCGGAAAGATCAATTACATTGATTACATTAAGATACTGATTAATAAATTAAACAATAACGCAATAATAGTTGCAGATAATGTCATCTCACATAAAGATACAGTTAAGGAATATCTTGACTACATTGAAAGCAGTGATCTTTTTGATAGTGTAACATTGAATATAGATTCAGGACTTAATGTGGCAATTTATAAGGCAAAGTAAGTTAAGAATAAGGAGCAATAAATAATGAAATCTCCTGTAATAATTGGAATTTGCGGTGGTACAGGTTCCGGCAAGAGTACCATCACAGATGCAATACAAAGACAAGTTAAGGATAAGATCACAACGATCCCTCAGGATAGTTATTATAAAAATTTTGGGCATCTTCCACCTGAGGAAAGAAACAAAATAAATTTTGATCATCCTGATACTTTCGATAATGAGCTTCTAATACAGCAACTTCATCAATTAAAGAATAATCAGATAATTCAAATGCCGTTTTACGATTTTAAGACACATACAAGAATTAAAAAAACAATAACCAAAATTCCTACGAAACTTATCATCATCGAAGGAATTCTAATCTTTGAAAATGTGGAATTACGTAACATGATGGATATAAAAATATTTGTAGATACTAATGCAGATATAAGAATATTAAGAAGGATCCAGCGTGATATAAGTGAACGCGGAAGAGATTTCCAATCTGTAGTAGATCAATATCTTTCTACTGTTAGACCAATGCACATTGAGTTTGTTGAACCTAGTAAGAAATATGCTCATGTTATTATTCCTGAAGGTGGTCAAAACAAGATTGGTATCGATATGATCGTATCTAAAATAAAGCAGATCATAGATTAAATTTTAAGGAGGAAAAATGAAATTTAAAATATTTATTTTAATCGTATTTATGATTACATGTCTCAATGCAAAGGATCAGGTAACAATTTACAATGAGAATTTCTCGCTGGTTCGTTCTTCGATAGACCTTACACTGTCGAAGGGAATTCAAAGCTATTTTATGGATGATATCCCGTCAACAATAGAGGCAAATTCGGTTATCATCAAACCACTCAAGGGTAATATTGAGATCTTTTCGCAGAATTATGAATACGATCTGGCAAATACTTCCAAAATACTGGAAAAATACATTGGAAAAGATATTGAGATAATTGCTGAAGATGATGTTAAGTTCATTGGTACATTACAATTTAATGACAGTTCTACAATTGGAATAATTGAGAATAATACAGACAAGCTCATCCTTATACAAAGAGATGAAATTAGAAATATCAGCCTGGCAAAACTTCCTAAAAATTTTTTCTTAAAGCCAACTCTTCATTGGCGATTGAATGTTCCAAAAGAAGGAAAATTCCCAATTGATTTTTCTTATATTTGTACTGGTATGAAATGGGATGTTACCTATAATACTGTTTGGAATGAAGACACTGGCAAACTTGAGATCAATAGCTGGGTTACTATAATCAATAAAACAGGTAAAGCCTTCATAGACACGAAACTCAAGCTTATTGCCGGTGATGTACAGAAGATAAAGAAACAATTCGACCAGCGTTCTTACGCAAAATATGCAGTGGAAACAACTGACGTTGGTACTCCCGATTTTGCAGAAAAGGCATTTCATGATTTTCACATGTACACTCTAAGTGAAAATGTTAACATCAATAATAATCAAACTAAACAACTTCGACTATTTCCTACAAAAATAGTTAATGCAGAATCAAAATACGAATACGTCACAGGTTCTACAAATATTCAAAGTAAAATAAAGTTTATCAATTCTAAAAAAGATGGTTTAGGAATTCCATTACCAAAAGGTGTGGTAAAAATTTACAAAAAAGATGATGCAGATAACGAATTAGAATTCATTGGTGAAGATGCTCTTGATCACACTGCAAAAGATGAAGAGATCCTCCTTACAACAGGAAATGCTTTTGATCTGGTTGCTGAAACCATCACAATGGAACGAAGAAAGATATCTAACAGGATAGTTGAACGCGATATGAAAGTAACTTTGAAAAACAGATCGGGAAAAACAAAAACCATTACAGTCCTTCATAATTTATATGGTGATTGGACAATTATGAAAAATAGTTTACCTTTTAAAAAGAAAAGTGCAACGCAAATAGAATTTGAAAAAGAACTTAAACCTGATGAAGTATATAAGCTAACATGGACAGAAAGAATAGAATCTTAAAGAATTATATATAATCTAGGTTAATTTCTCTATTTGCCATTCCCGTGAAAACGAGAATCTAATCAAATGAAGAAATTATTTTCCTTAACAAGTACAGAATATTTTCAGGATTAATTCTTGGCGTTACTTTGTTTTTATTCAACAATTAATTTCATTGTAAGGATAGCTTCTGCAAGACCGGAGAATACAGCACGAGAAATAATACTATGTCCAATATTGAATTCCTCAAAAATATCTAGTTCAACAAGCTTTTGTGTATTGTGGTAATTCAATCCATGCCCTGCTACCGCTCTCATCCCAAGCTTTTTAGTTAAAATTGCAGCTTTATATATTTTATCTACTTCAGCTTGAATATCTCCATCATTCTCCAAGTTAGCATATCTTCCAGTATGTATCTCAACTGTATCTGCACCAAGATCTTTAGCTACTTGTATCATCTTCAAAATTGGTTCTATAAAGACACTAACTTCAATTCCAGCTTTTTTTAATGAAGAAATAACATCCCTGTGATTTTCAGTTAAATTCAAGCCACCTTCTGTTGTAAGTTCTTCCCTCTTCTCTGGAACAAGTGTAACTGTATCAGGTTTAATCTCAGAAGCTATTTTTACCATTTCAATTGTTGGTGCCATTTCTAGGTTAAATTTTGTTTGAATTGTCTGTCTGAGTAGCTGCAGGTCACGATCTTGGATGTGTCTTCTATCTTCTCGCAAGTGAATAGTAATCTGGTCTGCTCCATTTTGTTCAGCTATACTTGCAGCATAAACCGGTTCCGGTTCTATTCCTTTTCTTGCTTCTCGGAGTGTTGCTATATGATCTATATTCACACCTAATAATGCCATTTTTTATCTCCTGATAACATGTTATAGTTCTTTGTGGTTGATCACAATATTTGCCTTACTGCGTAATCCTTTGAGATGTTTTATAAGTTTTAATTCCGAATCAATACGCTTTAGTCTGTCTTTTAATGCATCTTTAACTTCATCAAAACCCGCTACAACACTTTCTTTTCTGCCTGTATTCATAATGATGTGATACCCAAATTTTGTTTTTACAGGTTTACTAAATTCATACTGGTTTAAATTGAAAGCAACTTCTTCGAATTCTTTTACCATCTTACCCTTAGTAAAATAACCGAGATCACCATGTTGACAATTACTTGGGCATTCAGAACATTCAATTGCAATTTTGTCAAAATCTTCTTTATTTTTTATCTTTTTATATAAGTCTTGAGCCTTTGAAAAGCTTTCTTTCTCTGTGCCCTTAATGAGTATGTGAGAAGCTTTAACCATCTCATAGGTTTTAAATGAATCTATATTTTCTTTATATATTTCTTGAAGTTTTTCTAATGAAATATCCGTCTCAAATGAAAAATTAATTTTAACATATTTTGTTATTAATAAATTGTTTCTAATTCTATTTTTTATGGTTTCTATTTCAATTTTTTCTTTATTTAGCATGTTATTAAAATCATTTTCAGATTTAAATTTTAATTTGAACTCAACTAATTCATTTTCAATATCATCTTCTGAAATCTCAATGTTAGATTTTTTTGCTGAATCAAGAAGTAAATTACCATCAATGAGTTGTTCGATTGCTCTTTTCTTTGCTTCACTATTAGGTTCCTCAAGATGCATAATTTTAAGTACCTCATTCAATTCTGCTTTATATTCATGAAATTTAATTTCGTAAGCATTTACCTTTGCAATGATCATCATTTCTCCTGTAATTTACTCATTATTTCTTTAAAGACATTTGAAAAGATAATGTTTTTACTATCTAATGTCAAATCAAAATCAATTTTTCTATACCATGTTATCTGACGCTTTGCGAAATTTCGTGTGTTTTGCTTAACTTTGACTATGCATTCTGCCAATTTATGTACACCATCTAAAAATGGAAACAGTTCTTTATAACCCACTGTATTCATACCGGGATCAGTTCTTTTATATCCTTTCTCAATAAGTACTTCCATTTCATTCAGTAAGCCGTTATCTATCATTTTATCAACTCGATTGTTTATTTTAGCATAAAGTATTTCCCGATCTTCTTTTAATATTATATTTACAGTTTTGAAGTTCCTCCGTCTGCTGATGTCTTCTTCCCATAATTGTGTTATAGTTTTCCCAGTGGTTTCATATATCTCCAAAGCACGAATAATCCGGTTTGCGTCGTTTTGATTAATTCTTTCAGCAGATTCAGGATCAATTTTCTTAAGTTGATTATAAAAAAATTCTGTACCTTTTATTTCTACATTTTTTCGCAGATATTGTCTTATTTCAATAGGAATTTCAGGAGCTTTGAATAAACCTTCTAAAAGAGCTTTTATGTAAAAACCCGTACCTCCACAAATTATGTGGATTTTATTTTGTGATGAGATTTGTTTTATTAATTTATCTGCATCTTCAGAGAAAGTTCCTGCATTGTATTCTTGATCAGGTTTTACAATATCAATGAGGTGATGTTTAATATTACTTTGCTCTTTTAAAGTAGGTTTTGCAGTACCGGTATTCATATATTTGTAAACTTGCCTTGAGTCAGCTGAAATAATTGAAGAATTAAATTCTTTTGCAATCTTAATGGCAAATTCACTCTTCCCCACAGCAGTTGCTCCCTGAATGATGATAAGAGGAATTTTATTATATTGCTTTTGGATCATATTATTCTTTTGAATTTTTTCTCAAACTCCGGCATTGTCATCTTGATGATAAGCGGTCTGCCGTGTGGGCAAAAATATGGAACCTCGCAAGCGAAAAGGTCATTAATTAGTGCCAACATCTCCTTTCTGTTCATTTTTCTGCCGGCTTTAATAGCTGCTTTGCAGGATACGGATTTTGATAAACTATCCCTGAAATCTTCGGTTTGTTCAAATTCATCTTCTAATTGCTTTATAATATCGATAAATATATCTCCGCCATCCCAGTCTTCAAGCTCTATCGGAATCTCATCAATAACAATAGAATCTCCACTAAAAGTTCTGATGGAAAATCCAATTTTATTAAATATTTCAATATTTCCCGAAATCAATTCTGGAATAGTATTGCTGAGATGTGGTGGAAGATCTATCACTATTGGAAACAGCAATTTCTGAGTTTGAGCAGGAGTTCCATGAATTCTGTGTAATATCTTTTCATATATTATTCGCTCATGTGCAGCATGCTGATCAATGATCATGAGTCCTTCTTCTACTTGCACAAAAATATAACTTTGATGTAGTTGCCAAGGATTTATAATATCTTCTTCCGGGCGAAGGAACATATCAGTTTTATTGTTAGCAAAATTCTTTTCAATTTGGATTTCATCATCGGTCTTTTTTCTAAACAGATCAGGTTGATATATCTCTTTCAATTCCTTTTTAACCTGATTGAATCGTTTTTTCTCCATCTTGTTAGAAAAGATCCTAGATTCAACACTGGTCGTTCTGCCGCTTTGATAAGCGGAACTCATTATATTCTTTATCTGTTTAAATTTATCATTTTCATATTGTAGGAGTAATTTCTCAATTGTTAATTTTATAAACGTATGAACTTTGCCAGGTTCTCTGAATCTAATTTCTAATTTTGCAGGATGAACATTAAAATCAACCTGCTGGGGGTCAACGTTCAAGAACAAAATATATGGTGGTGTCTTGCCTTGCTGAAATGTTCGTAATTTCTTTATGAATGGACCATATGCCGCTTTTAAACTGTGTAAAACAATTTTATCGCGAATATACCTTCCATTTACAAAAAGGTATCTGTAATCGGCAAAACCTTCTTTCTCTTCATTTAATCCACCTATATAACCTGATAGTTCAATTTCATTCCCTTTTGCAGATACTTCTATCAGGTCTCGTTTAAGAAAATCACTTCCGAATACAGTAGCTAATCGTGTATTCATTTCATCAACTGCTGGATAATTGAGCTTTTCTTTTCCATCCACTAAAAAGCGGAAATGAATTTGCGGATATAAAATGGATTGATAATGTAAATAATTGAGAATATGTTTAAATTCAATTGGATCAGATTTTAAAAACTTTCTTCTTGCTGGTACATTGCTGAATAAATTTCTTACAGCAATTGTAGTTCCGCTATTTGCAGAAGTTTTGGAAAAATCTGTAAGCTTCCCACTTCTAAATTCAACCCTGGAAGCAGTATCGCTTTCTGCATCCTTAGTTATAAGAATGAGTTGACTTACCGAAGCAATACTTGGAAGAGCTTCTCCTCTAAAGCCGAGTGTTGATATGTTAAAAATATCCGTGACTGTTTCAATCTTGCTGGTTGAATGACGCTCGAAAGCCTGTAAGGCGTCATCTTCGCTCATTCCTCTTCCGTTATCTATCACGCGCATTAGTTTCTTGCCACCGCTTTCAATATGTACTGTAATTTGTGTTGCACCGGCATCAATTGAATTTTCTACCAGTTCTTTAACTACAGAAACCGGTCTTTCAATTACTTCTCCTGCTGCTATCCTATTTGCAACTTCTTCGGCTAATACTTTAATTCTTCCCATTATTTTTTATAAACCTATCATCCGAAATTTTATTATCGAATTTATCTGCTTTTTTTTCTAACCAGCCAATCTTTTCACTTTCAATACAAGCAATTCTTTTTATATATGGCTTAATGTCTAAAATTGGTGTCCCATCCGCAATGTCAACATTAGAAATATGCAGAATATTATCTTTAACACTTTCCAGTTTAACGATAGACATTCCAATTTGGTTGGGACGACGCGGAGCACGAGTTGCAAACACACCTCTTATCGTATCTTCCATGAACGGTTTAACTGAAAGATTATAATCTATTGATAAATGGAAATTATAAATTAAAATGATATGGGAAAATCCATCCAGATCTTTGAGACCATCTTTGAATTCAGGAAAGATCTTTATTTGAGCCTTTACTCCTTGTGCTCCGATAGTTTGGATCGGCATTCCTTCACAGTCTTTGAAAGGTGAATGTATGATTCCGATTGGATTAAAAATTATTTCTTTCTGCTTTTTCTCAGTATTCATCTCAGTACTTTCCGTGAAAATGCGATAGTAAAATAAGCCATTAAGAATAATCCAACGAATCCCTCAATGCCAGATAATAATGAACCATACACTGATTTAGGTGCAACATCTCCATAACCAATTGTTAAGAAAGTAATCATGCTGTGGTATAATCCAACAAGTAATTTATTTAATAACTCAATACTACAAAATTGTTTTGAAATATCATCCCATTTTAGGAAATCTGGAATAAATGCATAAAGCGGAGCAAATCCTAAAATAACCATTACCATAAATCTGAAAACACTTCTGGGTTTCGTACCGTAACCACCTACAAAATCAAACATAAGTCGGTTACCGCAATAAATCAGAAATCCACTAATCTTCTTTATGAAACTTTTCTTCTTACTATCTTTCAAATGAGCTTTTGCTTGGCATCTTTTAAATTCTACATAAGCAGAATCTTCATCATCATAATGTCCAAGCTTGTTAAAATTCTGTTTTAGTAATAAGAACTGCTGAGATTTTTTTGCAAAAGTTACGTTTTGACCATAAATTAATTCATTCAATTTCTTATTCAGTAAATCGAAATAGATAGAACCATCCGTCCGAAAATTTATCAATGATAAAACTCCAGATATTTGTGTTTTATTAAAAAATATATCCCCAAATAAGTAGCAATTATCAAATTTTATTGAATAACAATGCATATTATCAAATCTAATATCAAGATCACCAAATTGAGCATTTTCAAAATCCATAAAAGTTGAATGTAACTTTGTATTAGTAAAATCTAATCCACCAACACCAAACCTTGTACTGCAAAAATAAATACTCTCTGATTTAAAAGTTGAATTATTAAAACAAATGTCTGCATCTCCAAAATCAGTCCCAACAAAATTTATTTCTCCTTTCCCAAAACTACAATTATTAAATCGAATTCTATCGGCTTCAAATTGTATTTCCTCAAATAATAAATTCCCATCTCCAAATTCAGAATGAGCAAAATCGATCTTTTTAGATTTGAATTCTGCTTCAGTAAATTGAACATTTCCATTACCAAAGTTGACTCCTATAAAATTAACTTTCTCGCTGTGGTACACAGCTGAGAAATATTTATTCCCATTTCCAAATTGTGCTCTACAAAAATCAGTCATTTTAGGGTCAGTAAACTCACAATCACTGAATATAACATCACCATCGCAAAATATTGTATTAAGAAAACTTAAATGTCCCTCAAATAATGAATTATAAAAATCGATTTCTTTATTCTCTTTTAAATAAAATATACTACATGTAAAATTGGAATCAATGAATTTTACTGATTCATACTTACTTATATTATTTTTCTCTTTAAAATCATTTAACGAAAAATCCTCAATAACACATTTTGGATAATATAAAGGCTTACTCTTTTTGATTGCATCATATATTTCATCAATTTGAGGATAACCATAGAAACCAATATTTACTCCATTTAATTCAACTTCGCATTTTCTATCGGTGATGAATTCTTTCAAATCTCCTCTATCATAATAAAATGGTTCATTGATAACTTGTAAAATTTTGATTTTCATCTTCTCTCCCAAAAAAACAGAGCCTACCAGATCATCTCCGGCAGGCTCTATTTATCAGCTGTTATAAATCTCCTTGCTTTTCTACGTTTCCCTGTTAAGGGAACAGCAAGGGTTTAATGTTATTCTACTGCCATCTTTACATATTTTTCGTAACGCTCTTTTACATATTTATCAAATCCAACCCTGAAACCTTCTACTTTATCAGGGAATGTTCTTTCCAGCGAGGTATAACGTCTTTCACCTTCCAGAAATTCTTTAACCGGTAATTTTGGTTCCCTGGAATCCAATACAAATGGATTCTTTCCTTCTTTTTTCAAATTAGGATTGAATCTATAAAGAAGCCAGTAACCTGTATCAACCGCTTTCTTCTCTTCCATCATAGTTTGAGACATTGGGAATCCGTGATTGATACAAGGAGCATAAGCCAATATTATTGATGGTCCATCATAAGCCTCAGCTTCGCGAATTGCTTTGAGTGCTTGATTCTTATTCGCACCCAATGCTATCGAAGCAACATAAACATATCCATAACTCATCAGCATAAGACCGAGATCTTTTTTAACTGTCTCCTTACCTGATTCAGCAAATTTTGCTACTGCACCAAGTGGAGTGGCTTTAGAAGCTTGACCACCGGTGTTGGAATAAACTTCAGTATCAACGACCAGGATATTTACATTTCTGCCGGAAGCCATTACATGATCTACACCACCATAACCAATATCATAAGCCCAGCCATCACCACCGAAAGACCAAACAGATTTATCTACAAAGTAATTTTTAAGTTCAACAATTTTTCTGATGATTCCTTCATTTTCTCCTGAAGCTTTTTTCAATATTTCCGGAAGGATATTCTGAATTTGAATTGAATTTTGTACAGCTGCATTATCTGTTTCGTTCCATAATTCAAGAGCTTTTCTCAATACAGTTTCAAGTTTACTATCCGTCCCGTTTGTGAGGAGTTTCTCTACATTAAATTTAAGTTGTTTTCTATTGGAATCTACCGCCAATCTCATTCCAAAACCGTATTCGGCATTATCTTCAAAAAGACTATTCGCCCAGGTTGGACCATGTCCGTCTTTGTTTTTGCAATAAGGAATAGTCGGGAAAGTTCCACCCCAAATGGATGTGCAGCCTGTAGCATTTGCCACGATCATTCTATTCCCAACAAGCTGTGTAATAAGTTTAACATATGGAGTTTCACCACAACCAGCACAAGCACCGGAGAATTCCAAAAGAGGCTGTTTGAATTGACTTCCTTTTACTGTTGTCTCTAAATTTGAGCCCATAACATCATTTGGAAGTGATTCAAAAAAATCCACGTTTTCTTTTTCACCAAGAGCACGTTCTTCTTCAATCGGTTTCATTTCAAGAGCTTGTTTTGGACATTCATTCACACATACAACACATCCCTGACAATCCTCGATATAAACCTGGATCTTGAACTGATATTCTTCTTTATCTTTACCCATTGCGGTAAGAGTATTAAAACTTTCAGGTGCTCCTTTCATATCTTCATTTTTAATAAGTTTAGGACGGATAGCTGCATGAGGACAGACAATGGAACACTGATTACACTGAATACACTTATCTGCATCCCAATGTGGGACGAAAGGTGATACCCCGCGCTTTTCAAGTTTTGTGGTACCGGATGGAACAAAGCCATCTAACGGCATATGAGAAACAGGAATACTGTCTCCCTTTTCTCTCATTATCTTTTCAATAATATTCTTTGTAAATTCATCTGCATCATCTGGTACAAGTTTTTTCATTTTTGTATGATTTGTTGGAATTGCATCGGGAACGAAAATTTCTACTAATGCCTCATTTGTTTTATCAACTGCTGCCCAGTTCATTTCAACTACATTCTTTCCTTTTTTAATGAATGTTTTTTCAATAGCCTTTTTGATCATCTTGATAGCTTCTTCTCTATCTAACACACCGGAAATAAGGAAGAAGGCGGTTTGCATAACTGTATTAATTCTACCACCAAGCCCAACATCGTTAGCTATTTTTAAAGCATTTATATTATAAAGTTTTATATTTTTTTCAATTATTGTTTTTTGCATATCCTCTGTTAAATTTTCAAAGACTTCTTTAGTTTTCCATTGTGAATTTAAAAGGAATACACCATTATCGTTAATACCCTCAAGAATATCGTAGCGTCCGATAAAAGCAGGATTATGACATCCAATAAAATCTGCACTTTCTACAAGATATTCAGACTGGATAGGACTTTTTCCAAAACGAAGGTGTGATCGTGTAATTCCACCAGATTTTTTTGAATCGTATTGGAAATAACCTTGAGCATACATATCGGTATTATCACCAATTATCTTGATTGAGTTTTTATTTGCACCAACTGTTCCATCAGATCCCAATCCCCAAAATTTACAACTAATTCCACCTTCGGGTATAGTGTTAAGTTGAGCACCAATTTTAAGTGATTTATTAGTTACATCATCATTTATACCAACAGTGAATCCATGAAAAGCTTCACCATCCAGATGATCATACACTGCTTTAACCATTGAAGGTGTAAACTCTTTTGAAGAGAGACCGTAACGTCCACCAAGAATTGTGATATCCTTTTTATCTTTAAGTGCTGCAACAGTATCCAAATATAATGGATCACCAATTGCACCAGGTTCTTTTGTTCTATCCAAAACTGCTATTTTCTTAACAGTAGCAGGTATGGCATCAATAAAAGCTTTAACAGAGAAAGGACGGTAAAGACGAACTTTAATAAGCCCGAGTTTTTCACCTTTGGCATTAAGATAATTAATTGTTTCTTCGATTGTTTCTACGCCGCTACCCATGGCAATAATTATCTTTTCTGCATCTGGAGCACCGACATAATCAAATAGATGATACTGTCTTCCAATCACTTTTGCTAATTTATCCATGTATTTCTGTACTATCTCAGGAGCTACATCATAATATTTATTAGAAGTTTCGCGACACTGGAAAAATACATCGGGATTTTGAGCACCAACTTTTACCATTGGTCTTTCAGGATTCATGGATCTACTCCTGAATTTTTCAACATATTTCATATCTACCATTTCGCACATTGTGTCATAATCTATAACTTCGATCTTTTGGATCTCGTGAGAATTTCTGAATCCATCAAAGAAATTCAAGAATGGAATGCTGGCTTTCAAAGTAGAAAGATGTGAAACAATTCCCAGATCCATGATCTCTTGAATTGAACTGGTAGCCATTAATGCAAAACCTGTGTTTCTTGCTGACATCACATCTGAGTGATCTCCAAATATAGAAAGAGAATGAGTGGCAAGTGTTCGTGCTGTAACGTGGAAAACTGTAGGTAACATTTCACCGGCAATTTTATGCATGTTCGGGAGCATAAGCATCAGACCTTGAGAAGCAGTAAATGTGGTTGTGAATGCACCAGCTGAAAGTGCACCATGCACAGCTCCTGCTGCACCAGCTTCCGACTGCATTTCAATTACATCAACAGTTTGACCAAAAATGTTCTTACGATCATTCGATGCCCAGGCATCTGCATATTCACCCATTGTAGATGACGGAGTGATCGGGTAAATTGCAGCAAGATCACTGAAAGCATAAGCAACATGCGCAGCAGCAAAATTCCCGTCTAAAGTAACTTTTTTAAATTTTTTCATTTTAGCTCCTCTATTAATTATTCATTACTATTTCATAATTTTTATTACAAAAAATTAATATAACATTTGCGAGTCAATATATTAAATGCTTTCTATATTTTTATTCAATTTTATCAGGTATTTCATTCTTTTCTTTCAATTCAAAGATAGGTTTGAAATATCTAAATTGATCTTCAATATTATTACTTTCACAGATTATCTGTTTAATACGTTCAATATCTTTTTGTATTTGGAATCTTCCTACTTCATCACTAATAATAAATAGCTCATTTAAAATAAACCAACCCATAAGGTACTGTTCTTGATGTTCATAGATATCTGCTAATCCTGCAAGGATCTCCTTACGGTTTATGTTTTCGGGGAAATCTAAATAAAGTCTGATAAGCGGTGTCTTTGCTTCTTCATAATATTCAAGTGAAATATTAGCAATATAATCTAAGAAAAGCAATTTTTCAATATATAAGGAATCATCAAGGACAATAAGAGGTTTAAGAATATTCAAAGCTTCCTTATATTCCTTTTGGAATATGTTATTTGTGACTATTTTCATTTGTAAATTGCAGCTTTCAGATCCATCAATTTCCAGAAGAATGGTTCTATAAACATCATTTGCTTCGCCATAAAGTTGATTGTTTTCATACAATCGTGCAAGTATATTAAGAAAACCAGTATGTTTTTGAGTATTTTGTGCACTGGCGACAGCAGCAGATACAATATCAAATGATGATAAAGGAGAAACATGGATAATTGCTAATTTAAATTCTACTAAACGTTCATTAATTATCTGTTCTTCAGTAGAATATAATATTGCTTTGGCAAGGAATTCTGATGCCTGCAACCAGTCTTCCTTTTCTTTATAAATGTAAGCTTTAAAATAATAAAGAGAATCCTTTTCTATTGCCTCTTCAAGTGTTTTATCAATATACTCAAGCGCATTGTCATATTCTATTTTATCTATATAAAATTTTATCAGGTTTATATTATATTTTAAATCATTAATATTAGATCCATTTTCACTCTGCGCATATAAATTAATGCAGAGGAAAATGATAATTAATATTAAAGTAATTGCTTTCATTTTAGTTTATTAAACTCCTTTAATAAATGCAATTAACGAATTTATAAATGATCTAAGTGTCAAGATGTAATTTATTTTGCAATATTCTCTTTTGCAAATATTGCAGCTCCCAATGCACCAGTAATAAACGAATTCTCGGGTACAATCACTACTGCTTCAACAACCTCAGAAATTGCTATCTGCATTCCAGTATTTTTTGCTACACCACCCGTAAAGACAATCGGTTTTTGCCAATGAAGTTGAGAAGTAAGATTTTTAGTTCTTTTTGCAATAGATCGGTGAATAGCATTGATAATATTTGGCTTTTCATAGCCTTCAGCAATAAGACCTATTATTTCAGATTCAGCAAAAACTACACAGGTGCTATTTATATCTAATTTTTTAGTCGATAATTGTGATATTTTACCTAATTCATCAATGGTTGTTTCAAGGGTTGTTGCTGTTACTTCTAAAAATTTACCTGTTCCAGCAGCACACTTATCATTCATCACAAAATCTTTTACATGTCCTTTTTCATCGATTAGGATAATTTTGGAATCCTGTCCTCCGATATCAATTACCGTCCTGGCATCAGGGAAAAAGTAATTGACGCCTCTGGCATGACAGCTGATCTCAGAAATACGTTTATCGGAAAACGGAACAATATTCCTGCCATAACCCGTAGAGTATATATTTGTGATGTCAGATCTGGAAAGAGAAGTTTTTCCCAGTGCATCATTCAATAGAGTTTCAGCCACTTTTTTGGGATTTACTCCGGTATCTGTTACATTTGAATAAACTATTTTATTATCATCCAATACAACGATCTTCGACATTCTCGAGCCAAGATCGATTCCAATCGTTTTCATTTTGTTTCCTTTCTATTGAATTATTATTCTATAAACAATCTTCTGTCATATTTGATTTCCATTTAGATAATCCCTCTTGATCTTACCTTCCAAATGGGAGTTAAATGGAATAGAAAATCAAATGTGTAGATTCAAACTTTTACTTAACATTAAATTTACTTATTCATCAAATCATGATGTGAATGAATTGATCTTCTTCTTTGAAATATTCAGATGCAAGATCATGAATCATTTTCACATTTACCTTATCCAAACGTTCATCTCTTTTCAAATAGTAAGAATATCCCAAACCTAAGGATTCCAAAACAGAAAGTGTTTGCGCCAGATTCAGCACACTCTCTTGTTCCATAACTCTCTGACCTCTGATGAAATTTTTTGTAGTTTTAAGCTCTTTTGGTGTTATACCGTTAGTTGTTATATCTTTTAAAACATCTCGTATAACTTTGACTGCTTCGTCTTTATCTGCTTTATCAACTACCGCTGAAGCTACCCAAAATCCAGTAGTTCTCACTGAACTAAAACCGAATTCAACACTATAGGCAAGTCCTCGTTTCTCACGGAGTTCTGTAAAAAGGATCGAATCATTTTCACCGCCAATGATCTGCGAGAGAATATGAAATGCTGTGTTCTTAATCTTATCATGTGCATTGCAGGCAAATCCACCAATATTGATAATTGCCTGATCCTTCCCTTTTTTAGTTAATTTATATTTTGTTTTGGAAGAATTAATTATTGCTTTTTGGATAGATCTGGAATAATTATTTTTCTTAAAGACAAAGTTAGTTTCACATATTCTTAACGCTTCATCAAAATTGAAATCGCCAACAATAGCAAGTGACATATTTTCCGGCTGGTAATGCATTCCATACCATTCTTTTACCTGCTTCAAAGTTATATTTTGAATTGATGTTTTTGAACCTGAGCGACTATTAAGATTACTCTTTTTTCCGAAGATCAGCTCCTTAAATAAAAGTGAAGAGCTATGTTGTGGATAGTCTTTTATTCTATCTAAATTACTTTTTATGGTTGCTTTAATATTGTTGAAATGTTCCATTGGAAATGTAGGATGGAGTACAACATCAGAAAGTAACTCCAAACTGGCAGGAAGCATTTCCTTAAAACACTTTGCATTAATATTAGTTGTCTCACTCTGTGAACTAATACCAAAGTTAATGCCATTTGAGATACAGTGATTTAGAAACTGCTGGTAATTGCGTTTATTGTTACCGTAAAGTAACAAAGCAGATGTAAGATAATTTATTCCAAGATTTTTCTTAGTCTCATTCAATTGGGAAACTTCGTACGAGAGTGAAATTCCAACGGTAGGTTTTCCGGTTACCTTTTTCAATAGAATCTTAATTCCATTATCTAAACGGGTCTCAAAAAATGTTCTTTCTATAATTTTATTAGATTGATATTTTTCTTTAAGTAATTTACCAAGTATGTTCTCATTTACTTTATCTTTACCAGTGCAATAAATATAAAGGTATTCTTTACTAAAATATTTTCTTATTATTTTTTTTATATCATTACTTGTAATATTTCTTATCATTTCTGGATATTCAAAGAATTTTTTATAAGTAGAAAGAATCTCTTCGCTTCCCAAACCGGACGCAAGTGATTCCATATATTCAAATGTATAGCGATAAAAATAGATTAATTCCTTTTTATTATCTTCTAATTCTATATCGCTCAATCCATGCAGAAAAAACTGTTTAAGTTCTTCCAAAAATATTTTACTTATCTTCGTTAAATCAGCTTTTTGTTTAGGCATGATTACTATTACAGAGGCACCATCATTTATACCGCTTAGAGAATGTACGTGCACATTATCAATAAGTTTTTCCTGTGTAAATAGTCTTTTATACAATCTTGAATTCTTACCAATTGCAAATGCTTTGGTAGCTAATGAAAGCGCATAAGAATCAGGATCGGTCTCTGCAAGATCAGGAATAACAAAAGCAAGAATATTGCTCAATATATCTTTTGGTATATATTTGATCTTATGCTTTATTGGAAAGTGATTGCTCACCCTGACTCGATCTTTCAAATTTGAAGGGTTCCACTTCCCAAAGTACTTTTCAATCACGTTATCAAATTCATTTCCATTAATGTCACCCGATGCCACTAAGAAACAGTTATTGGGAACATAATATTTTTTATAAAAATTGCGAAGTGAACCGGGATCTGCTTTTTTTAAAGAGTGCAAATTTCCAATTATTGGTTTTTTGTACGGATTCTTTGTAAAGTAGTCAGCCGCAATATCTTCTATAAAAGAATCTTCAGGTTCGTTCTTAAATTGTTTCAGTTCTTCAATAACCACTTTTTTTTCTGAAACGAAATCTACATCAGAAAAATTTGCATTAATTGCAAGTTCAGATAGTATTTCAATTCCCTCTTCTATAAATTTAGAAGGAAGTGAGATATAAAAACAGGTAGAATCGAACTCTGTATATGCATTCAAAGATCCACCAAGATTTGTAACCTTATTCATTATTGCATTTTCAGCAAATGATTTTGTAGATTTAAATACAAGATGTTCTGTAAGGTGAGAAAATCCTGTTTCTAATCTATCTTCCCATGCTGAGCCAATTCGAATGTAAAGTTGAAGACATACCAGAGGATTTGAATTATCTCTGGCTGTGATAATTTTAAATTTATTTTTCAGGAGTCTTGAGGTAACTTTCATTTATTTCCTTTTATCTATTTCTACACATGCATAAGCATTGTGATTGTGGATTGATTCATAATTCTCTGATTGTACTTTGAACCAGTCAATTCGTTCTTCTTTTTGCAATTTTAATGTAACTTCTCTTACAATATCTTCAACAAATCTTGGGTTATCATAGGCTTTCTCGGTAACATATTTTTCATCAACTCTTTTAAGAAGTGAATATATTTCGCAACTAGCACAGCTTTCAACAAGTTCAATTATCTCTTCTAACCAGATGAATTCATTATAACTGATCATTACATTAACAATTGATCTCTGGCTATGAGCACCTTTTTCGCTTATCTCTTTTGAACACGGGCACAGAGTAGTGATTGGTACCTCAACTCCGAGCTGCATTTTGAACCCTTCATTTAATGAAGCTTGGAAAAAACAATCATAAGAAAGCAATGAGTTTGTTTTAGAAACAGGAGCTGTCTTCTTCATAAAATATGGGAATCTGATATTCACATAAGCATAATCAGCATTGAGTGCTTTTTTTATCTCAGCAAGAAATTCAGGTAATCTTTGAATAAAGTTATCTTTGTGAAAATGGTTTAGAATCTCAAGAAATCTGCTCATGTGCGTTCCACGATGTTGGTGAGGTAATTCTACAAATATATCAAGATCAGCAACTGTAGTTTGCAATTTATTCTCACGGTCATCAACAATTATTGGATATTTTACATTCTTTACACCAACTTTGTTTATTGTTATTTTTCTTTTATCTTCCAAACTTTGTATATCAATTTTATCTTTCATAATATTCCTTCATTCCAAGAGTTTCAAGTTTTTCTATCTCATTATCTATAATAACATATATTACAGCTTCAAGATCGTAAGTTTCTTCAGCAAATTCTATTGCTTGTTCTGGTTCTAACAAAAAAAGAGCAGTTGAATATGCATCTGCAATTAAAGCTGTTTCAGAGATAACTGTAACAGAAATAGCATTTCTTGAAGGATAACCTGTAAGCGGATCAATAATATGATGATAACGTTTACCATCTTTCATAAAGTATCTTTCATAATCACCTGATGTAACAACAGACCTGTTCCCCACATTAATAACATCTATTATCTCATTTGATTTGCTTCTGGGATGCTGGATTCCAATTTTAAAAGGTTTTTCTGTGCCGAAAATACGCATATCTCCTCCGGCATTAACAAAACCTGAAATCACATTCTGCTGATTTAGATACTCAACTACTTTATCAATAATTAAGCCTTTTGCCAGGCTTCCCAAATTGATCTTTATCCCATCCGGTTTATACAAATAATTGTTTTGGATCTTCAATTTTTTAAAATCTGTAACTTGAATTGCTTTTTCGATTTCTTCATTTGTGGGAATGACCTCATCATCAAAATCCCATATCTCTGATAAAGCACCAATTGTGATATCATAATGAGAATGTGTCTTTTGAAAGAGCTCTTTTGAAATGGATAGAATTTTAGCAAGATCTTCATCTATGTATAAACTGTCTATCACAGAATTATTAAAGTTCCAAATTTGGCTTCCATTTTTATAGAATGAGAATTTATTTTCATAATCTTCTATTAATTTGAGTGCATTATCCAAGATATCATTTGTCTCTTTATGTTTTGTTTCAATTTTTATATCAACTAATGTATTCATTACGAAAGCCGATCTTTGCGATGAATATGTTCGTGATAAATACCGGTATGCTGCAAAAGCAAAAACCATTATAAACAAAATTATATTAATTATATCTTTTCTTTTCATATATTTGTCACAAAATTTCGGGCAGTTAATTTGTCAATTCTTATGGTTTTAAGTTAATTATACTTTAAGTATACAAGTTTTCTTTTTGACAGGATCAACAGGATAGACAGGATAAATAATAAAGTAAAAATTAATAGCATGCACTTTTTTTCTCGTTCGCATCCGGCAGTTGCCGGATAGCGGACACAATCTAAGTTGATAAGTTTAACTTATCAACAAGAGTGTACTGTAGGGACGATTATCCCTAATCGTCCGTTAGTCCGGTCAATTCGGAGAATTGACCCGTAGATTTTCAAACAAGCTAACATTACTTATCGATCAATTCGGGGAATTGACCCTACATCAGTCATCCTGAGTTTGGCTTCAGCCAAGTATCGAAGGATTTACAGACGCAAGGCTAATTTAACAACAGGTGTACTTTATAGCTTTCTTGAACTACATAGCTTTGCGAAGTTGTTAGCGAAGCAACAGCATTTTTTTTGTCTTTTCAGTTTTATCGTTTACATTTAATCTATAGAAATAAACTCCTGAAGAAACTCTTTTACCATTATCATCTTTACTGTTCCAAACCATTTCGCTTCTGCCGGGACTCATATAACAATCTAACAATGTTTTTACTCTCTGCCCTTTAATGTTGTAGATCTCCAGTTTAACCTGACCGGATTCCGGTAGATCGAAAACTATCTTTGTTTCCGGATTAAAAGGATTTGGATAGTTAGTTAATTGATAATCTGTTACTGGAATTGGATCATTGAATACTCCAACAGAATCTGCTCCAAATTCATAGCAACCCATATCAATGATAGCAATTCCGTTATCATCACCGTCCCATACTCTTTGATTATGTAATAGATCCCAGGGTGGCAAGAATAAGCCGATTGTATCCGGTGTACCTGCATCTATACAAGGAGAAGCTGAAGTTAATTGATATGGATATTCTCCAACTCCTGCAAATTGCGGGTCATCTTCTATATTGCCTTCCAGCCAGTTAATGATGTTGGCATTATTCATGTTGTAAACACCATCTGTACCGTTCTTGATATTGCAGTGATCTAAATTAAGTTCATAAATATAACCATATTGTGTATTATCTTCCATATAAATTTCATAATCTGTATTATTATGCATAATTGTATTTCTTAATGTCAAATTACCAAATGCTTTTATAGTGTTAGCATTATTGTAATTATCGACTATAGTACTGTTGTTAATTTCTATATTACCATCTCCACCTACAACAATAACAAATTCATCATTACTACTATTTCCTGAAATAAGACAATTATTCACAGTTATACTATCGTTTTGACCATATTCTGTTGCTAAACGACTTACACAGGAAGCATTATCATAAGAAATACAATTTGAAATAATAGTATTTTCAACAATAAAATGATCATAAGCATTTAAATGTAAACCTGTTGATCCTGGATATATAGGATTATAAACTAAAGAATTATTACTAATAATACAATTCCTTAAAATACCAGTATTATCAAACAAAGCAAAACCTGCCACGATTTTTGCAGTATTATTCGTTACAATAATATTATCAAAAAGATTGTCTACATGCTCACTTACTATTATACTCCTAATATTTGAATTTCCATCTGTGGTTATATTGTTAACTTTTAAATATTCAATACTTCGAAAATTCATTATACACCATGCTTCAAAATCAAAATCATTTTGAATAGTAAAGTTTGATATTTCAGTAAAACCGGCTAAATTAAGCCCCAAAATTGTAATGTTCATATAGTTATTATTTAAAATAGTTGTTTCCATATCTTCACCAATTATAGAAACATATTCTTTACAACCAATGGGAAATATTTGTTGATTTATCTCATGTGAGTATGTACCAGCTGAGACGTTAATAGTATGGGGATCTTGTTCATTTGCTTGAATTTTGCGAACAGCCCATGATATATTTTTTAATGGCTCACCAGGAGTTAAGCCTGAATTATTATCATCTCCATCCACTGCTACATAAAGATCCTGTGACACTAGCTCCATCCAGTTATTTTGTATATCGAATGTATAAGAAGCATCCATTCTATACTCTGCAAAAAATCTATCCGGATTGAATACAGTGAAAGTATCGACAACAACATTGACATTTACCTCATATTGTGCACATAAATCTGCGCCCTTGCCGGCATTATTATTATAAATATTACACCGATTTTCAGGATCAAAAATGATTGTACTGTCGTAATCCCAAAATGCACCACCACCTAATCCCGCAGAATTTTCTGTAATCCTAAGACCGGAAAAAGTGAGATCTACTCTACATGTGTAAATTGCTCCACCTCTTGTTGCAATATTACTTTGGAAATTACAATTCATTATTGTTCCGTTCTCTATGTATATAGCATAGATTCCAGCACCTTCAAATGCATGTAAAAATGTACCATAACCATTTTGGATGGTAAAACCACGAATCGTTACATCAATATCTATATATTCCAAAATGATACAACTATTTTGACGTTGACCATCTATAATCGTAGAAGCAATATATTGTGGATCACCGGTGATCATCTCCAAGCTGGATAAAGTAATATTCTTAGCATCTATATTCAGGTTTTCATAATACGTTCCGGGATAAACGAGTACGGAATCGAAATCAGCAGATGCATCTATCCCTGCCTGTATAGTGGTGAAGTTACCTGTGCCGTCTTGTTTGATGTGCCAGGTAACGGAGTTTAGCAGCGAATTTACACAAATTAGCACGAACAAAAAAATATATTTATAATTCATTTAACCCCATCTGTCCCCCTTGACAGGGGGAAATTAGGACTTGCCCCGATACGAAGTTTGGGGCGAGAACTAATAAGCTAAAAACAAGTGAAAAAATAGTTTTAGTTTTCAAATAAATCTCCTTTTTTGCTTCGTCTTCCTGAGAAAATCTTCTTCGACATTCGACGAAGGAACTGAAGCAAAACGACATCTTTAATTGTATTATTTTCAAGAAACCCCTGTTCGGTTAAGCCGAACTTTCCCCCTTCTAAAGGGGGATTACATTTCCTCGAACTCACCCCAACCCCTCTCTTCATAGTAACCTTGTTAAGACAAGCGGTGTTTCGCTGTCCGCGAAGCCAACGCATAAAGAGAGGGGCTTTTAGGATGATTACATTTTATAAGCCTTTGAAAACTTATTTTTCCTTTTTTGTCATCCGTCAGTTGCCGGACACCGTCCTCAGCTTGACTGGAATTCTTTCTTCTTGTTGATAAGTTGGACTTATCAACTTGGGCTGCGTATGCAAGTTCAACTTGCATACAAGTGAAATATAATGAGCAATAACCTTCCGAAGGCAAAGACTTATTTTAAAAGTTACATAACCTTCGGAAGGATTACTTTCGCAAACATAAATACACAATGGCATCTTATGTTCCCTCTCTTTAAGTACGGGAAAGAGAGGAACAGCATGGTGAGTTATTTCAAAATCAACATTTTCTTCATTATTGTCTTATCTTTCGTTGATAATTTGTAGAAGTATACTCCTGATGAAATATTCTTTTCGTTATTGTCTTTGCCGTTCCAAACAACTTCATATGATCCTGTTTGTTGTTCACCCATTACCAGAGTTTTCACTAATTGTCCTTTGATGTTGTAAACTTTGAGTTCAATCATACCATCATTTAGAATTGAATATGCAATAGTAGTGGATGGATTGAACGGATTGGGATAATTCTGATTTAGAGATGTCTTGGCTACTTCAGGTACATTATTATCGTCTTCATTTAGAGAAATCAAATAATAACTATTTTGTGTTTGTGTGAAATCAAGTTTTCCCATTCTACCTGCATCATCAAGATTTTCTTTAATAGTGTATGAATCTATAAGTACATTCTCTGCTCTTGAACCATAAGAAAGTTGGAATTCTACTGAACCAGGATCCAATATTAGAGAATCGTTAAAAACATAAGCACGGATTTGAACCAGTGTGTCTTCAATTACTTCTGCACCTTTACATTCATTTTCAACAAAGATACCTATTTCTGTTGGATTATCCAGAGCTTCAAGATCGAGTTCAACATATACAGGAATGTAATCTGCTTCTTCCGTATAGGTAAAATCCTGGGAGGATGAGCGTGTTTCTATTGGAACTGTGCCGGCACCACCTTCTCCCCAGAAGAAACTTCCATTTTCTGTACAATTAACAATTACCAGATCACCATAATTTAAAGTAGGAACCCTTGGTATATTACCTATTCCCAGCCAACTATTATCAGCTAATTTTATATAAGTAAAAGTTCTTGTTGTTATCCTATTTATCTTATCAAGTACTTCTGCCAGAGCATCAAAGGGATTCATGCTCTCTTCCAGGAAATAACCGGTCCAATTCTCTCCACCTGCTACCAGGTTTATTATTTGTTCAGGGTACTCCAAGAAACCGGTAATTTCTAACGTTGCAGCTTCATTCATTTCTAATTTATAACCCTTTACACTTGTAAATTGCTGATCATCATGATGCCAATAAGTGTCAAAATAAATGTCATTAACACCACCCTGAGTTTCGACTAATTCAAGTGCGGCAGGAATAGGCGGTGACATTATGTCATAGAGTACATTAGCGGCAATATCTTCTTCTGCATATATATCATCCAGAACAGGGAAACATTTCCAGTTGATACCTTCGTTAGCATCAAATAATTCAACCGTATCAATTGTATGATTAATTGCTCGTATTGCCCCAATATCAGAAGGTGTACCATCTGGATCGAGTGGTAAGGCCGGATCACCTACATTAATACAAGGAGATTTTGCATCTGAAATCCAGAGGGGCTGGTAAGTTTGTTGATCAAGATTTGGATCAACATTTTCTGCTAAACAACCTGTTCCTGAAGTTACACCGATATAGTTGCCAGATGTATTATTACTTATACAGCAATAAGTAGCAGTTAAGGGTATTCCTCCATTAAATCTATGAATTCCATATCTATTGTTTGAAATTACATTATTCTCGATAATCGCAGAAGAAGAAGCTTTTATTTTAATTCCATAATGAGCAATATTATCAATTATAGTATTATTATAAATTAATGCATCAGTACAATCGATAAAAAGCGAAATTCCATAACTACCTGGGTACGGGATGTTACCATATATAAGGTTATCCTTAATTGTTATATCATCAACAAACTGACAATATATTCCAGTCCCATGATCATCAGGGTAAGGAAAATTACCTGAACCCTCTACGAGAGTGTTTTCTGTAATCGTATTTCCAGATAGATCAATCCTACCACTACCTGTACAATAAATTCCACCTCCATTATATGCACTATTACCGGATATTATATTATTTATAATTTTCGCAGCATTATTAAAATCACTATTTTCAATATAAATCCCACCCCCAAGTGACTTAGAATCTTCCCAATCTGTCCAATTCGCAACATTGTTTCTTATTGTATTACCTACGATAATTGCAGAACTCCCACAATATATACCTGCACCATGTAGTTCATGAAAACCTGGAATTGAGCAATTCTCAACTATATTGTTTCTGATTAACGGAGAACCATTTGTAATAACAATCCCCCTATAGGCTTTTTTGATAATGAGATTTTCTGCCACGTCATCAATAGTATATTGATAATTTGACCACCACGGAGCTTCAAACCAAAACGCATACCCACTTCCTTCGCAATCAATTATACATTCACCTACTCCTATTACTTTAATATGTCTCTCGTTGAAATTTGCACCCGTTGGTGACCAATTAATATTCTTATTCCTATTACCAGTATAGGTTCCTGGAAGAACTGTAACTGTACCACTATTACGAATAGACAAATAATCTACTGCATCCTGAATATATCGGAAAGCTGGTATACTTTCATTGTTGGAAACAACCACATTGGTTGAATTAGTAATTGGTTGTAACGTAACATCATCCAAAGTTAATGGTGTAGTAGTGTTATCAATCAGGACATTATTAATGGGAACCAGATAATAATCCCCATTACTACTATACAATTTGAATGTAACATCATAAGTATCAAATTCATCAGAACTGAATTCATATGAATAGAATCCAGTTTCATCCGGGTTTAGATATACATTATTTGTTCCATTACTTTGTGGATTGAATTTAACTTGTACACTGGTAATAACACCGGAACCTCCATTTAAGTATACATAACCGGATACAGTATTAGCTGATAAACTGCAAATTATTAATAAGGTAATTGCGAGTAAAATATATTTTTTCATATTTTTCTCCATTTGTTTATTTTTATTTTCATCTCAATTTTATTTGTCAATTTCTTTATTTCTCTACTTTAATTCTTCCCAGTCCTCTCCGATCGCTCAGAGAGGAGTTATCCGAATGAACTTATTCTTTACTATGTAGAATATGTTATTTGATTTATATACTTCACTTTCTAAAACTGCTAAATTGTTTTTTTCTGTAAAGAGTAAATTTGTTAAGTGTGTAAATTTCATTTTTTTAATAAACATGTTTTATTACTTTTTTTTGGATGTAATTATCCCTACTACTTATATATGTCGAAAATCCTGAAATTGTGACGAAGCCACTTAAAAAAAATATTTATGTTTTACGTTTGAATGATTTATAGTTGTTCTAACGTATTTATTTACAGATAGATAGCTTACAGAAAGAAATTACGGAACAATTGAATAAATTTTGTATTGTTTTTATTATTCAGAAAAATGTTAACTGTGTAGTTAAGAATAAATTACAATAATTCAATACTTTTCAAATGGATCTTCTTATTAAAATGTTCTGATAGATGTGTAATGAAAATTCTATTAAGTTGCTTAACAGTTGGTTTTGAAATTGTTATTTCCTCAATATAATTTCCGATATTTTTTAATTTTGAAATCAAATCAGCCGCATTTTCATTTATTTTGAATACTTGATCATTATTTACGGGATGATAACAATCCTCACAGATAAAACCATGTTTTTGTGGAAAGTAAGCAAAGAATTGTTTTCTTTGAGAACATTCTATACAATTTGAGATATTGAATTCAATTCCCATAACTTTGTAAAGTTTTAAAAGAAAACGCCAGAAGATAGCAATTCCGTTTTTATTAACTGTTCTTATAAATTGCAAATAAGTTTCGAGTAATTTATAAATCGCTTGAGAATCATCAATTGAAATTATGATCTGTCGGATCACTTCTACAGCAGCTTGCATGAGTATGCTGGTGGAAAGGTCTATATTAAAAAGGTGTGCATTAATGATTTGTGATGATTTATAAATGTACCATTCTGAACTTGGATTCTTATAAAGATCGAGTTCAAGTTCATTAAGGATTTCAAGCAACCCGGTATTTTTGCTCTTCTGCTTACGAATTCCTTTTGCCATTATAGAGATAACACCATACTGGGGAGTTAGCACATCGAGAATAATACTTGTTTCACGAAAATTGATCTTCTTGATTATTATCCCTTTAGTTTTTATATCTCTGCTCATGTTTTACCTTATTCTTAAATCGGACTACATCTAATTTTTGTGTATGTGCTCAACATTTCGTCTTCTCTCAGTATGACATACAGTGTTATTATCTTCTCCTTCCTCCTGAAAGAGTTCGGGATTTTGGGAATGCAAATTTCCGTAAAGGTTGAACACTTGCTCTTAACTCCATTGTAGTCTTATTCCCGTGAAATCAAGTCCATTTTACCAAGTATTACTCATTATTTTATTTGCTACAGGGTTTATTTTATTTAATCCTTTTATAACTAAATAGAGTATTATTATTGATGGAATAACAACCCAATATGCAATTTCATCCTCTCTAATTATCAGTTTGATAAATGAAACTTTCTCTGCATAATTTGTTATTAAAATTGCCAGTGAATTTTGTGCAAAGTGTGCAAGAATTGGAACATATAAACTATTAGTTTTAACTGCGAGATAACCAAGCCATATTCCAAGAAGAGTTACTGGTAGAAAACGGAATGGATCAAGGTGAAATGCACCAAATAAAACAGCTGTAAGAATGATTCCATACCAGAGTCCTTTCTTTCTTAAAGCATTTAGAATAAATCCTCTGAACATTACTTCCTCACAAATTCCGGGTAGAATTCCAACCACGAAGATTGTGAACCATAGACCATTTTCTTTAACGGTCACAAGATTCTGCAAAGCTTCTAAATATGCTTCTGAAACAGGAAAAATAAAGTTAATGAGTTGTCCCAGAATACCTGACAATAATAGAAGTGGAAGTGCTGCAAATAATACTAACAAGAAATTTAATGGATTTGTGTAATTCAGTCTAAATGTAGATTTAATGTCTGTTTTTGAAATTCGCATTATCAATAAAACTGGTAATAGAATTAATACTAATTGCGTTTTAATTAAGCCACTCATCATATTTTTTAACTGCCAACTACCACCGATATAATAAAGAGCAATTATCATTAGCACAAAATATAGCATGACAAATTGTAAGTTTAGAACATTTTTCTTGCTTTTACCCCAGAATTTCAGAGATTTCTCTTCTACTGTTCTAAACAAAACTTTTTCACTGTGAAATAATCTAATTGAAATATATACCGTGATAACATCAAGGACCATCGTGGATCCAATTATTATGATTAGATAATTTAATTGATAATTATTCAACATTATATCGCGCATCATCAAAGAAAAATTGACAATGGGAATGAGAGAAAATCCCAGGTTTAATTCAAATCCAGGCAGGAAACTGACCATTGACAGCATTATTGCTCCAAAGAGAAGTGGCATTTGATAACTTTGAGCTTCTTTAATATTCCTGGAATAAGTTGAAATTGAAAGTAAGATGGCTGAAAATAAAGTTATTAATGGAAGCATCAATAATAGAATAAGTGCAAAATTACCTAATGGTAATTGGAACTCACCCATACTTGTTCCCAACTGCATAAATATATGTCGGAAAGATAGATACATACTCAATAAATTCAAGAGAACAGTAATGATTGAAATTGTAATAATTGTAAGATATTTACCAATTACCAGTTCATCTCTTCTGGCGGCACTTACAAGAATTGTTTCAAGAGTTTTACGTTCTTTCTCCCCTGCAATTAGATCAGATGCAATTACAGAAGCTCCACTTATAGTAAGAATAATTAAAAGATAAGGTAGGAATTTCCCAACAATAAAACCAACCATTTGCTCAGGAGGTGCAATATTTTCCTTTTTGATCTCAACCGCATTTAGAATTTCCGTATTTATTTTGATCTTTTCTAATCTTTTGCTGATAAGAACTTCTTCAATTTCTTGAAAATTGTCTCTGACCTTGTTGTAAGCCATAGAGCTTTTCTCGGAAGTTTCATCATAGAAACATGTAATATTAAAAATCCTGTAACCAGATGAAGAGAGACTGTCTTCAATATTGATAAGTGCTTGAATGGATTTATCTTGGAGTAGTTCAAGATATGTACTTTCGTTATAAACAATTGCTTCGTCTATGATCTGGATATTTTCAATTTGAGAAAGTGATTCTTTTAATTCATTTGAAGATTCATCATGAACCATATCATTAAGATATATGACAATTCCCTGTTGTTCAAGTTTCATTTCCTGACGTGACATCATTGAAGAAAAACCAATCATTAGAAGTGGATATAGTATTATAGGAAGTATGAAGGAAGTAATTATGGTTCTTCTATCACGAACAAGATCAAGCATCTCTTTTTTATATATTATTATAATTTTTTTTAAATTCATACATCCTCTTCTGTAATACTATTTACATAATGAATGAAGATATCATCTAGATCGTGCAGACCTGTATCTGTTTTAAAATCTTCCCAGCTACCTTGAGCTAGGACTTTTCCTTGATGGATCATAATAATTTTATCTGCAATTCGTTCAGCTTCGCGCATAATATGAGTTGAGAAAAGAACACATTTTCCATCTTCTTTACATTTATGAATGAAGGAAATTATATTTTTTGCAGTTAGGATATCGAGTCCTGCTGTTGGTTCATCAAAAATCATTATTGGAGGGTCGTGAATAATTGAACGTGCAATAGATACTTTCTGCTTCATACCCGTTGAAAGAAAATCTATCTTTTTATCCAAAAATTCATGCATATCCAAAAGATCTGCCATTTCATTAATCCTTGTATTGATCTTGTTTTCTGGGACATCGTACAACCGTGCAAAATATGTAATTGTCTCGTGTGCAGTAAGTCTAGCATAAAGACCGGTATCTCCGGAAAGAAAACCAAGATTTGCTCTCACATTCTGGGGGTCACTTTTAAGGCTATAACCTTCGAGAGTTGCATTTCCACTAGTTGGTTGCAACACTGTAGAAAGCATTCTCATCGCGGTTGTTTTACCTGCTCCGTTCACTCCTAAAAGCACAACAATCTCACCTTTACCAGCAGTGAAGGTAAGATCATTAACAGCATACAGATCTTCCCCATTTTGTTGTTGAAATACTTTTGTCAGGTTATTTACAGTTATCATTTTACCTCATAAATTCATTATAAAAAGAAAATTAATAAATGCTATCATGATGAGCAAAGACGAACCATATAATTACAATCATTCGTCTATGCTCAGGATAACAAAATCTATACTTTCGGAATAAAATCTGTGCTATCGTCGATCAAGCGCACAAATTCAGAAAGTAATTTAACAGCTCCATTAAGATCTTTAAAAGAGATCACCTCGTTTGGAGTGTGCATGTATCTATTTGGAATGCTGATGAGCCCGGCAGCAACACCTGCTCTTGTTACTTGAATTGCATTTGCATCAGTTCCTGTTCCGCGTGGTGCTGCTTCTATCTGATATTTAACTTTAACATTATCGCCAGCTTTTTTAAGAAGTTCAAATACCTTTGGATTTATATTTGCACCAACCGAAATAGTTGGTCCTTTTTCTAATGCAACATCACCAAGTTGATTTTTGTTCATTCCCGGATAATCGGTTGCGTGAGTAACATCAATAGCAATTCCAACGTGAGGATCTATTCCAAAAGCACTTGTTCTTGCACCGCGAAGACCCACTTCTTCTTGAACAGAAGAAACAGAATAGACATTCGCAGAAATTTTTTCTCCTGCAAGTTCTTTTAGAAGACATCCAACAATGTATACCCCAGCTTTATTATCTGTAGCTTTTGTTGTAATTATGCTTCCAGAAAGAATTTCTAATCCGGGAGAATATGTAACATGATCACCAACACATACTTTTTTCTCAGCAGCTTTTTTATCTTTTGCTCCAATATCAATCCACAAATCAGACATTTTTGGTGTACTTTTTCTGTCTTCAGGACTCATCAAATGAATTGGTTTCCTACCAATAATACCTCGAACTACTTTTTTGTTGTGATAGATATTCACACGAAGCCCCGGAAGCAATG
The DNA here is from genome assembly GCA_030765625.1 of Candidatus Tenebribacter burtonii. Lineage (GTDB taxonomy): Bacteria > Cloacimonadota > Cloacimonadia > Cloacimonadales > TCS61 > Tenebribacter > Tenebribacter burtonii. The sequence continues at coordinate 25,291 of JAVCCF010000037.1, read as the reverse complement.
TTGCATCTACACCACCAATAGATGTAAACCTGATAAAACCTTTATCATCAATATAATTTACCATAAGGCCAACCTCATCAGCATGACCCGACACCATAAGACGGAGTTTTCCAGTTCCTTTTTTCAGGGCAATCACATTTCCATGAACATCGGTTGTAACTTCATCTGCATATTCTCTCACAAAATTTCTGTACACTTCTTGTGCGGGTTGTTCAAATCCTGATGGACTTGGTGCCATTACAAGATCTTTAAAGAATTTCTTTTCCATTTTTTTTCATCTCCTTTTAATATTATTTTAATTAGTTCTGTCCACTAAAGAAATAGTTGTCATGCTGAAGTATCTTCTACGTAAATCTTTGGAAGAATCTTTGCCCTGAACGAGATGTAAAGCTGAAAAACTGATCTTTAGTTCCTCCGAGAATAAATCTAAAAGAATCTTCGGGATGACAATGAATTTTAATAAGATAAAATTATTATCTAACAATTATTTGCTTTCCCTGTAGCAAAGGGGTTCACATTTTTTTTAACTTGTTTTACCGGTTTTTCCAGTGGAATCAGACAAAGAAATTTTAGTGTTGTTTCACCTGTGTTTTTATAATTATGTTTCATGTGTGAATCAACAAAGATTACATCCCCTGGTTTAAATGGCAATTCACCATCTTCTGTAACCAGTGATCCAGTTCCTTCAACAATGAAATTTTCATGTTCCCAACTATGGGAATGATAAGGAGTAAAACCACCAGGTTCAACTTCAAACATGCGCATTGCAAAATTTGGTGCTTTATCTTTTTCTGAAATAAGCCAGCGAATCTTCGCTTTTCTGGCTCCTTCCATTGTTACTTCTTCTAATAGTATATCAGAGTAATGTTTAACCTTCATGTTTCCTCCAGTGTATTTTTCCTCTTTCTATCTTACTTTAATCTGATTTTCATCTTGAATTTCAAGAGCAGTTTTCAAATCCTGTTTTGCTCTCTCAGATTCCGGCCAGATCTTTATTGATTTACGAAAATATATAATTGCTATATCCATCTCGCCTTTCATAGCATAAGCAAATCCTATATCATTATAAATATTTGCAAGATTTTTATCTTCACTAAGCACTTTTTGGAATCTCTCTGAGTAATAACGTTCCTGAAAATCTGGAGGGAAACCACTTGCTAGTATTTTATTTAAATTTTCTATGATTTCTGGGTCGCTATATTCATATAAGCTACTTTTCAGCATACTCAAATATGATGTTTTAATATCTAGTTTATTTTCAATTGCTTTTTTATAATAAACAATTGCATCATCCCATTTTTTTCTATTTAAATATATTTGCCCGATTTTACCATATGGATAAAATGCACTTGGAGCACTTTCTGCTGATTTTATATAATAATTTACTGCTTTTTCAATTTTCCCTGTTTTCTCATGAATTTCTGCTAAATTATAATATAATGCATATGGATTCCCCGGTTTATCTTTAAGGAGGTTTTTAAAAATTGAGATAGCTTTATTATACACTCCTATTTTAGAATAAGTAACACCCAATCCTATCTGTGCTCCTTCCATTTTTGGTTGAATCTCAAGAGCCTTCTTATATGATTGCACAGCTATTTTGTAATTTTCATTTTTTAAAGCTTCATAAGCTTTATTAATACTTTGTTGCGCTTCCATGCTTTTACCAGTTTCTGATAAATTTATAAGCCAAGCAGGTTTTATTATAGAAATATATCCAAAACTAATAAGAATGAACCAAATCAAAATTAATAAAAATCGTATGAACTTATCTTCAAGCTTATAATTTTTTTTCATTTCTCTAAAATACCTATATTTTAATTAATTATGAATAATGAACATTACATCATAACCTTTTTTGTTTAATAGGTTGAATTCTTTACACGCATCTGGAGTTTTTAGAACAATAACCTGTAGAGGAAGTTTTTTCTGTGAATTAAATATAAACTGGGTTTCTCTTTGTTCATCAATAAATCCCATTCCACCTTCCCCATTTTCACCACTTCCAATTAGAAGAATATCATTAGCATACTTAAAAATTCTATTAACTTTATCTTTCTGATTAAAATAGATTTTCTTATCTACCAATCTAAATGTACCATCTGGGAATATCATAATATCAAAATATGGAATTGGAATCCCTTTGTAAACAATCATTCCTTTTCTATTATATACAATATTTGAATTATGGTATTTAATAAAAAATATGGTTTGCAATAATAGGATAGTGACAATAAATGAAATGACTGTTAGACGAAATTTCTTTCTCTGTAAATTGTGAAATATAAAAAAGAAAACAACAAAGGACATAAAAGAGAATAAAATTGCTTCTCCCAGATATTCGTTATGAGAAAGTATTGAACTAATTAATAGCAGGAGATATGCAAAAATCATTTCCAGAAAAAGTAATGAAAGTGGATTTTTTATATAGTCGCTGATTTTTTTTTGCCTTAATCTCCATCCCTTTTTCATAATTTTTCCTTGTTCAACTACAAAAAAAATCACTATCATTCCAATTACAGAACCCCAAATATCTTTTGCAATATCACAAACATCAAATATTCTGTTTGAGATCAGAATTTGTATTGCTTCATCAAAAATAGAGATAAAACTAGCTGAAATGAAAGTGTATAAAATGATTCGTTTTGAAGAATATTTTTTTTGTTTAAGATACCTGTATATAATGTAAGAAAAAATAGCATAAGCAATATAATGCCAGTTATGCTGAAGTTCATAGAATTTATGATTAAAATAATAATCAGTTGAGTTTTGACCAAGAATCATCATAACAATAACTACAATTATTGAGTAGATTCGAAATATTGTTATTTTGTGACGAAGAATTATTATGAGTATTAATATAAAAATAGTAGCAATAGCAATGATAAATGGTATATTCATTCCTAAAAATGAAAAAGATAATTGTGATGTCATACCAATTACCTGTTGTAAATAATTTTGTACAATAAGAAAGGGAGTTGCAACCAGAAGCAAAGTATATAAAATCAAGTTAGTTGCAGGAGAATAAGAATTCTTTTTAATTTTTTTCATAAATTAATGGTTTCATCCATTATTGCGATGTTTGAATTCTCCATTTCTTAGGAAGAATGTCGTTTGCTTTATAACTTCATCATTATATTTAATTGTAAGATGTGTGTTGGGAACGATCAAGAAATCTTTCATTTCAGAGAGCTTTGTTTTATCAACAGCAACCCTACCATCATCTTCACCTGGTATGATCTTAGAAAAATATGGATTTGTGCTTTTATTTCCAGCAATTATCCCAACCTCCGGAATTATAGGTTTAAGTTTCGATAGAATATTAGAATTCGTTGCTAACTCCTGCCCCACATCACCAACGATAAGTTTATAGAATTTGCTCTCCTGAAAATAATCAGCAATTTCTGAACCATGATTTGGTGGACTCAGCATAACAATGCGGCTTCCGGTTGGAAGAGTGTGATTTTGTAAATAATATCTTACAATTAGTCCACCCATCGAATGAGTAACAAAGTGAATCTTTTTAAAACCGATCTTTTTATATTGCTCAATTACTTTCGATAACTCTTTATCAGATAAAGATTCAATAGTTTCTCCGGTTGAAGAATAACCAATATTTTTTGTTGTATATCCTTCATCTCTCAGTGCATTTTCTAATTTTAACATCGAAAGTTTAAAATCACCCAATCCATGTAATAAGATCACACTTTCGTTAAGGGATCTTGCAATTAAATTGTTTGAAAAAAAGCTTGAAGAAAATAAGAAAATAATTAGGATTATTTTATGCACTATTCAGTTACCGAATATCTTCTTTTAAAAGCATTACTCAAAGTGAGTGAGCTGGTATACTCGATGTCTCCGCCAAATGGCAAACCTGTAGAAAGTCTTGTTATCTTAATATTCTTAACTTCAAATTGTGATGCTAAAAAATTGATAGTACTCTCACCTTCAGCAGAAGGATTAAGGGCTAAAATTATTTCATTTATTTCACCTGAATTAATGATCCTTTCTAATTTTGGAAAATTAATTTCTTCCGGACCAATTCCGTCTAGAGGAGAAAGCAGTTCGTTCAAAACAAAATATCTACCTCTAAATTCATGTAGATTCTCTATTAAATAAGCATCTTGAGTATTTTCTACAACACAGATAACATTTTCCATTCTTGTAGAATCTTCACAAAACAAACAAGGATCTGTTTCAGAAAGCATATTACAGATTGAACAATGTTTGTAACTTTGTACTGCATCTTTTATGGATTCAGCCAGATTTATTGCATCTGCTTTTTCTTTGCTGATCAGATGTATTGCCAATCGCTGAGCTGTTTTTGAGCCAATTCCAGGTAGTTTCTTTAAATTGTTTACAAGATCTTCTAAAAAGCCATTAAACATTTTGTTTTACCTCTTATTTTAAAGATTATCTCAATAATATTAAAACATTCCTGGTATTTTAAGACCACCTGTAAGTTTACCCATTTCTTCTTCACTGGATTTTGCAATTTTTTCATGAGCTTCGTTAACAGCGGCAATTATTAAGTCTTCAAGCATTTCAATATCTTCAGGATCTACAACTTCTTTATCAATATTTAAAGAGATGAGTTGATTTCTACCATTCATCTGCGCCTTAACCATTCCACCTCCGGAAGTTCCTTCTACAATTTTATTTGCCAGTTCTTCCTGAGTTTTCATCATCTCATCCTGCATTTTCTTAGCCTGTTTCATAAGGTCTTTCATTCCTTTTTTTCCACCTGGGAACATATCTAATCCTCCATATTTTATTTTTTTAAAGGTTCTGTAAAATGAAATAATGTTATCTTTCTGAGGAGATCTTCGGGAATTCTCTCACGAAGAATCTCATTATAAGCGGAGATACTTCCAAAGAAGAACGTGCAATATCCGTCAGGATAACAAAAACACTCTATTATGCAGAACTCATTATTTTTTTCAAAAAAATTATTACAGCTACATTAAGTCAAATTATTATTCATGCAATTCTAAAGCCAGTTGATATATTCTATTCTTCTGCTCACCTGTTTCGTTTGTAACACTTTTTATGGCTGTTTTCTTTGTTTCACCTTTTTTTAATAATTTAATAAGTTTATCACTTAATTCACTGTCAGTGATTATGCTTTTTTGTGAGCCTTCTACAATGATCACAAACTCACCCTTTGCAATAATTTGCTCTGGGTTTTTAACAATATCCTTTAATGTTGTTCTATAATGGTTTTCGTAAATTTTAGAAATTTCGCGAACAATAGAAATTTTACGATCTCCCAAATAACCAAATAAATATTTTAGGGATTTGTGTAATTTATGAGGAGCTTCATAAAAAATTAAAGTATTTTCATTACTTTTAATATTTTCCAATAATATTTCTCGAGTTTTGTTTTTTTCTGGTAAGAAACCAATAAATTGAAATCTTTCACAATTCAACCCAGATGCAACTAAAGCTGGAATGAACGCTGTTGCACCAGGTAATACTTCTATTTTTATTCCACAATTTATAGTTTCCTTTATAATAATACTGGATGGATCAGATATCCCAGGAGTTCCAGCATCTGATATTATTGCTATATCTTCACCATTTTGCAATCTATCTAATAACTGATCTACTCGCTTACGTTCATTGAATTTATGATAACTTATCATTGGCGTATTAATATCATAATGTTTCAATAGTTTCTTGGAATTCCGAGTATCTTCTGCACCGATCAATGAGACTTTTTTTAGAATATCAATTGCTCTAAAAGTAATATCTGCTAAATTTCCTATCGGTGTTGGAACAATAAACAATATTCCTGTTTTACTCATTTATTTTCCTTTTTATAAAGAAAGGAAGCCCCGATAGTTGGGGCTTCCAAATTATAATAAGTTACAATTTATTAAATTTACTTCATCCATTCTGCAAAAGTATCTGGTGTACTTGGAACAACAATCTCCCCAGAAATAACTTTAGCTTTAAGTTCTTCAACTTCTTCTAATATCTCAGCAGGAACAAGTTTATAGGATGTAGGTGCAATTCCAACTCCACCTTCTTTTAAACCATAGCTAACAGTTGTTCCACCAGGGAATTCACCTTTAACTAAAAGTGCAGCTACATTGAAAATTGCATTATCAACTCTTTTCATAGCTGATGTGATCACATGCTCAGGAGCAAGTGAATTTTGGTCTCTATCAACACCAATAGCAAATTTATCTTGTTCTTTTGCAGCTTCAATAACACCATCACCAACACCACCAGCAGCATGATATACTATGTCTGCATCATTTTTATACATCTGATTTGCAATAGCTTTGCCTTTTGCAGCATCTGTAAAAGAATCAGCATATTGTGCAAAAATCTCTACATCAGGATTTGCTAATTTTACACCAGCTTTGAAACCATATTCAAACTTTTCAATAAGTGGGAATTTCATTCCACCAACAAAACCAACTTTGTTTGTTTTGGTCATTCTACCTGCAATGTAACCAACCAAGAATGATGGCTCTTGCTCTTTAAAAACAACACCAACTAAATTTGCTGGAGTTTCTTCACCATAAGCATAGTCAATTATAGCATAATTTTGTTCTGGATTCTCCAGAGCCTTTTCTTTAATGGTATCACCCATTTTAAAACCGATACCCCAAATCAAATTATTTCCGGCATCAAGCAATGTTTCCATGTTGGGTGCATAATCTGCATCCTGATTTGACTCAAGATAATCTACAGAAATAGCGAATTCTTTTTCAGCTTTTTTTAATCCTTCCCAAGCTGATTGATTAAATGATTGATCATTTACTCCACCAACATCGGTTACCATTGCAATCTTAATACCTGATTCTTTTTTTGCCTGCCCACAACTAACAACAGATATCACAAACAGTACAATAACAAAAATCGTAATAATTCGTTTTAACATTTGCATCTCCTTTCCTATTTTTTTAAGCTACCTTCCAGTAGTATTTTTTATTATTTCCAAAACACTTTTATGCTGCTTATAATGTCAAGTGATAAACATTAATTTTTCTGTTCTCTTTCATATGGAATACCATCAGCTGATGGTGCCGCAGACTTTCCTACAAAACCTATAAGAACAACAATTGTGATCACATATGGCAACATACTTATTAATTGAGAAGATATTTCAAAATCAAATTGTCCTAAGAATACTGCTAAACCCTGAGCACCACCAAAGAGAAGACATGCCAGCAAAGCTCCTTGTGGCTTCCATTTCCCAAATATCATTGCTGCTAGTGCAATGAATCCATGTCCAGATACTAAAGTAGGTCTAAAATTCGATACTATTGCCAGACTCATAGCTGCTCCTCCAAATCCGGAGAAAACACCTGACATAATTACAGCAAGATAACGAATCTTTATAACATTTATTCCCAAAGTATCAGCTGCCGTTGGATGTTCTCCTACTGATCTTAATCTCAAACCATATTTTGTTTTATACATAAAGAACCAGATCAAAAAGACCATGATAAATGCCAGATAAACTGTTGCATATTGATTATTAAAAATAATGTTCAAAAAGGATCCATCATGGAAAACTCCATTTAATGGTCTTGGCATTTTATTATCGAGAGCAATTGATTTTGTCATTGTGGCACCTTCAAACAACATCCGGCTTAGAAATAGAGCGATACCAGCCCCCAAGAAATTAATTGCTATTCCTGAAACAACCTGATTTGCACCAAATGTAACACAGGCAAAAGCATGAAGAAGTCCGAATAAACCACCGACAATTCCTGCACCGATAAAAGCAATCCATGGATCTCCAACAAAGTATCCAATTGCTGCACCGGCAAAAGCTCCGATAATCATCATTCCTTCCAAACCGATATTGATCACTCCTGAATTTTCTGAGAGGACACCGCCAAGAGATGTATAAATAAGGGGTGTTGAATACATTAAAGTTGTACCGATTATTAAGGCAATATTGCTCAATATTGTATCTATCATTTTGTACCCCCTTTTTTATTTTTTCTTGATAAGATAACTTTAATCAGTTTTGGTATTGAGATAAAAAAGACTATGGAACCTATCATAATACTAATAACTTCTGAAGGTGCTTTTACAGGAAACATCTGAATTTTTGTACCACCATACTTCAGAGCTCCAAATAATAATCCCGCTAATATACATCCTAGTGCATTACTGTTAGCAATAAGAGCAACGGCAATACCATCGAAACCATAACCTTCCATAGCTGCAATCAGTGTTACTTTGTGTGATACTCCAACAACTTGTAAGGCTCCAGCTAAACCTGCCAATGCTCCAGCGATGAACATTGATATTATTATATTTTTATTTACATTTATTCCACCATATTCAGCTGCAAATTTATTAAAACCAACTGCCCGTAATCTATAACCAAGAGCAGTTTTATTCAAAACAAACCAAACTAATATTGCCATTAGAATAGCAATAATAAAACCCCAGTTCATTGGTGTTCTTAAAAGATCTTTCCAGAATGGATGCTGCAATAACCATTCGCGACCAGCCTCAGATTGTTTCCAAGTTTTTAGGATCATCATATTTGCCGTAGGCTGGATGGAATATGAAGTTTCTCCTCCCGGTTTCTGAAATCCTTTGGTATAGATGAGAAAATTTTGGAAATATAGTGCTATCCAATTAAGCATAATTGTCGATATTACTTCATGTACACCAAATTTCGCTTTGAAATATCCGGCAATTCCGCCCCATACGCCTGCAGCAATAACTGCTGAAATTATTACTACTGGAATATGTATTAATAAAGGTAAATGCAAGAAATAACCTGTTGCTGTTGCAGCAACTGAGCCGATAATGAATTGTCCCTCAGCTCCAATATTAAATAAACCTGTTTTGAAGGCAAATGCTATTGAAAGCCCGGTTAGGATCAAAGGAGTTGCACGAATGATCGTATAAGAGATGTAACTAGGTTTTGAGAATATGCCTATCAGCATTATCCAATAAGCTTGAAATGGATTAAACCCTGCAGCAACAAGAAAAATTGCACCTACCACAAGTCCAAGAAAAATAGAAATCAAAGTAAATCCAATTGTTTTTTCGGTGGCAAAAATATAAATACTCTTTCTTAGTTCTTTAAATTTTATTTTCATTTGTTGCCTCCGCCTGCCATCATCAATCCTAATGTTTCAATCTTAGCATCTTTTGCATCCTCAATTCCAACTATCTTACCTTCATAAATAACAGCTATTCTATCTGAAACATTCATGATCTCATCCAATTCAAAAGAGATCAAGAAAACTGCTTTATCGTTATCGCGTTGTTCAATTAATGATTTATGAACAAATTCTATTGCTCCAACATCAAGACCTCTTGTTGGCTGAGCTGCAATAAGTAGATCCGGGTTATTTGATACTTCTCTTGCAATGATCACCTTCTGTTGATTACCACCGGAAAGAGTTCTTGCCATCTTTGCTTCATCCTTTGGACGAACATCAAATTTATTAATCAACTCCTTGGCATAAACTTTAATATTTTTGTATTGAAGAATTCCTTTTCTGGCAAATGGATTTTTATAATAATTCTCTAAAATTGTATTTTCCGAAATATCAAAATCTAAAACCAAACCCCGTTTCTGTCTATCTTCCGGAATATGTGAGATCTTTTTACTAATAACTTGGAAAGGTGTATTATTTGTTATGTCTTTACCGTTGATCATAATTTGACCTGATTCAACTTTTCTAAGACCTGTAATCGCTTCCAGTAATTCAGTTTGCCCGTTCCCATCAATTCCTGCTAATCCAAATATTTCACCTTTCTTAAGAGAAAGATTAAGTTTATCAACAGCAATAATACCTCTATTATCTTTAACAACAAGATCTTTGATTGAGAATATCTCATCACCAGCTTCTTTGTCTTCTTTGGCAACACTAAAACTTACTTCTCTTCCAACCATTTTAGAGGCTAATCCCGCTTCATCTGTTTCTGAAACCACAACAGTATCAATATGTTTTCCACGTCTTATAATCAAACAAAAATCTGCAGCCTCTGTTATTTCTTTAAGTTTATGGCTAATAAGAATAATTGATTTCCCTTCTTTTGTAAGATTTTTAATTATCTGGATAAGCTCAACGATCTCCTGTGGTGTAAGAACAGCTGTTGGTTCGTCAAGTATCAAAATTTCAGCTCCACGGTACAATGCTTTTAGTATTTCAACCCTTTGCTGCATTCCAACAGAAATATCCTCGACCTTAGCATTAGGATCTACATAAAGCCCGTAACGTTCAGATATTTCCTTAACATCCATGAGTGCTTTCTTCATATTAAGTACACTCATTTTAGACGTTGGTTCTCTACCTAAGATGATATTCTGTGCTACTGTAAAAGGTGTTATAAGCATAAAGTGCTGGTGAACCATCCCAATTCCATGATCTATGGCAATATTGGGATTTGTGATATTTACCTTTTTCCCATTTATCAATATTTCACCGGAAGTGGGACTATATAAACCATACAAAATATTCATCAAGGTGGATTTTCCTGCTCCGTTTTCACCCAGCAAAGCATGGACTTTTCCTTTGAAAATATCAAGATTGACCGAATCATTTGCTACAAAATCTCCAAATTTTTTGGTAATGTTTTTCATCTCAATCACTTTGGTAAGTGATCGTGTTGCATTTTCATATCCCATATTATATCCTCTTTTGTAATATGTTATTTATTCGTTTATATCAAGTGTAGTGTCAAGAATTATATAATTTGGAGCATGGAATAACAAATGGCTCAAGTAATCTTGAGCCATTAATTGCTATAAAAATAATCTATCTGTGCGTATTATAAATTTTTATATTGTTTCAAGATTTCCAGTACTTTATTTATATCAGCTTCAGTATGATCTGCATTAACCTGGAATCTAATCTCTTCATCACCTTTTGGAACAACCGGAAAATTCAAACCAGTTCCCAAAACACCATTTTTTGTAAGATAATCAACCAGTTTTGTAGTTTCTGCTGTATCACGTACCATTAATGGAACAACCGGGTGTGGTCCTTCAATTGTTTCAAAGCCTAAAGCAGTTAATCCATCCTCGAATTTTTTTGTCATAGCAGCAAGGTGTGCTAATCTTTTTATACCAAAATCGCTGTTCACAATTTCTAAAACTTTTAATGTAGCTACAGCTTCTGAGCATGTTATCGGATTAGAATAAATATACATTGGAGCAGATTCACGCAGATAATCTAATACAGTTTTAGAAGCTACTACATAACCACCATTAACACCAAAAGCCTTTCCTAAAGTTCCTATTAAAATATCAACTTTTGCTCCTGTGAATTCCTCAGTTCCTCTACCTGTTTTTCCAAAAGCGCCCACACCATGAGAGTCATCAGCAATAGTTATAACACCTTCCTCAAATTTATCATCGAATTTAGCACAAATCTCTGTAAGTTCATTGAGTAGTGCAAAATCTCCACGCATACTGAAAATTCCATCAGTTATAACCAGACAACGTTTTCCCATTCCAACAGCTTCATTCATTTTGGCTTCCAGATCAACCATATCATTGTGCTTATATATCATTTTGGCTGCAGGACGTGAAAGACGCATTGCCTGAATAATACAGTTATGGTTCAATGCATCAGATACTACAACTGTTTCTTTTGTTATGAGTGGATATATTACACCCAAACTTGTTACATATGCAGAGCTGAATATCATACCAGCTTCGCGTTCATGAAATTCTGCAAGCTTTTTCTCAAGTTCAATATGTGGAGTATGGGTTCCACTGATAAAACGAACAGCTCCAGGACCTACACCAAACTTTCGAGCAGCAGCTTCTTCAGCTTCGATAACTTCCGGATTCATCGACATTCCAAGATAGGAATTTGCATTCATCTTGATGAATTCCTGTTCTCCGTAACCAACCAAATTGTAGCGAGGACCAAATTCACCTTTTGCTTCTTTTATTTCACTAATAATCAGCTCTGCACCCTTATCTCTTCCTGTTGTACGTAATTCTTCCAAGTTTTTGTTCAGTGCAGCATTCAATCTTTCAAGTGCCATAATTTTTTCTCCTAATTTTATTTTTCTACTATTATTATTGCTGTAGCTATTTCTTTTAAATGCGATAATGAAACCTGAATATTTCCAAGTTCTTTATCTAATTTTATCTGCTTTGCTTTCCCATGTAGACAAACTACTGGTTTCCCTTTTTTATCATTCAATATCTCAATATCTTTAAATTGTATACCGTTACTCCAGCCGGTTCCAATAGCTTTTAGAAATGCTTCCTTAGCTGCGAAACGAACTGCATAACTTTCAGCATAATTCTTTTTAGATTCACAATATTTAATTTCTTTAGCTGTAAATATCTTTTCTTTGAATTTTATTGAATCATCAATCTGTTTCTTAATCCGTACGACTTCAATGTTATCGATACCAATTCCGAAGATCATCTACTGAACTTCCACATCTCCATGCCAATGAGAATCATCATCTGCATGAAAAATCACCCTGAAAATATCATTCACATTTTCAGGTGCAGCCCATTGGAGATAATGCTCACCAACAACTAAAGTTGAATTATCTAATAAAACTTCAATAATTTCGTTTTCGGAATTAATAATTATGATAGAAACTGTACTTTCTACTTCTAAGTTGAACTGAATTGAGCAACTAAGCTGACATGGATTTGGAAAAGCAGGACCAAAAGTAGTGCCAACAATACCATCACCAAAATGCCAATCACTTTCATCAATATTACCAATAAGTTCACCTTGCACATTAGTTTCTGTTATTCCATTAATATTAATAAGATCCTCTTCAAAAATGGGACAGCAAATATATGAAACTGTTATTTGTTTATCAGATCTTGAATCATCATCATAATAGGCTTTAGCTTTTATAGTATGCTCACCATATTGCCACTGGTTTGTACTGATAACTTTGCTAAAAGGTAATAAATGATCTTCGATAATCTCAACATTATCCACAAAAATCTTCACATAATTCACTTTTTCTTCATTATCTAAAGTTACAATGATCTCAATATCAGATTCCCAAACATATCCACTCGTTGAAGGTGTAATTTCTATAAAAACATCTCCTGCTTGATTAGGTCCAAATAGATCACATGAAACAGTAAATAACACCAAACTCAGCATTAATAATCCAAAAATCTTTTTCATAATCCCTCCTAGAATTATTTCAGTTTTTTACATAGTACATTTAACATATCTTCGGTCATTTTTGCCAGATTATAATCGTAATTCCAGCCCCATTCTCCTTTAGCAGCAGAATCATCCATATTATTTGGCCAGCTATCAGCAATAGCCTGACGCATTTCATCCACTTCATAATCCAGTTTAAATTCAGGAATATGCTTACGGATCGAAGCACCTAACATCTCGGGATCGAAGCTCATTGTTGAAATATTGAAAGCATTTCTATGAATAAGTTTAGCAGGATCTGCTTCCATAATGTCAACTGCTGCTTTCAAAGCATCCGGCATATACATCATATCAAGGAAAGTCCCAGCCTTTAGAAAACTTGTATATTGTTTCTTTTTTATTGCTTCATAATATATATCTACAGCATAATCAGTTGTTCCACCTCCAGGAAGAGTTTCATTAGAAATAATCCCTGGATACCTTACACCACGCGTATCTACATTAAATCTTTTAAAATAATAATCACAAAGCAACTCTCCAGCAACTTTGGTTACACCGTACATAGTGTTTGGTCGTTGAATTGTATCTTGGGGAGTATTGTTTACAGGGGTGGAATGACCAAAGGCACCAATAGAACTTGGAGTAAATACCGCACAATTATTTTCTCGAGCTACTTCTAAAACGTTGTACAAACCATTGATATTTACGTTCCAAGCTAAATTCGGTTTTGCTTCTGCGACTGCAGAAAGTATTGCTGCTAAATGATATATCGTATCAATATTGTATTTCTTAACTGTTTTTGCTAGTTGTTTTACATTTGTACAATCTACAATCTCGAAAGGACCCGATTCTAATAACTTTCTGCTGGGTTTTGTTCTATTTCCACCTGCTACTACATTGTCATTACCATAAAGTTCTCTTAATAGCATTGTTAATTCCGAACCGATCTGTCCGACTGAGCCTGTAACTAAGATTTTTTTCATAAATTCTCCACGTTATTTTTTTTGAAAAAATGTTTTTGAGCTTAATTTTGTCAATTAGAAATTATTGGAATAAAATAATTTTTTAGAAAAGTTCTAGTTCGTAGTTTTACTTTTATGAATTAATAATTGCCCATCCGTTTATAATTTCATTTTAAGTAACCAATAAATTCGTAAATTAAAAGAACAAGTTAAACATGCTAAGACAGTGTATACACTAAAAAGTTTCTCTCATTATCAATGATATTCCCAGATCATGAATAATGTATAACAAATTGCCATTCAGGAATATAAGAGCAATAATATACAGATAAAATACGTTAATTCATGGGAAAAGACATATGATATTATGAATATTCTTGACACGTAAATCATACAACAAGTAAATCTATCTTAATTATAAAATGGAGGAACAAATGAAGAATCAAAATCTATTACTTATTTTTTTAATTTTTTTACTTCCAATTAGTTTATTAGGCCAAACAGGTAAAATAGCTGGAAGGGTTACAAATGCAGAAACAGGAAAAGCAATTGAAGGTGTATCTGTTTTTTTAGAAGATTCCCAAACAGGAATCTATACTAAAGCAGATGGAACTTATATTTTGCAGAATGTACAAGTAGGAGAACATACTATAAATGTTCACCTAATGGGTTATGAATCCCAAAAAACTAATAAACTTGTTGAAGATGATATCACAGCAATCGTAAATTTCCAGATTAAGAGTAGTGCAATACAAATTGAAGGAATTAAAGTTTCAGCTAACAGAGCAGTCAAGCGGGAAACTCCCATCGCATTTACAGATATTGATCAAGAAGCTATCTCAGATAAATATACAACAGGTGATATGCCGCAAATGCTGGAAGATGTTCCTGGTTTATTTGCCAGCACAACAGGTATCGGAGATGCTGAAATAACAATGCGTGGATTTGAAGCAGATAAGATTCAGGTTTTAATTAACGGCATCCCAGTTAACGATCCTGAGAGTCAAAAAGTTTACTGGAGTAACTGGACGGGACTTTCTTCCAGTGTTAAATCGGTTCAGGTGCAAAAAGGAGCTGGTTCTTCACTTTATGGCTCTGGTGCGTTTGGTGGCTCCTTAAATATCGAAACAATGGGATCGACTCCAGATCCTGAAATCACAGTACGTTCTTCATATGGTCAATACAACACAGACGGAGATACTGCAGATGGAGAAGGTGAACTTGAAGATTATAATCCTTACAATTATAATGTCCTCTTACGCTACAACTCGGGAAACTTATTTGGTGGAAAATTTAATTATAATCTTATGTTAGAACGCAAACGTGGAGATTATTATTTGAATGGAACCAATTACGATGGTTATTCTTTTGGACTAGAAGCTCAGAACATTATTGGATCTCACACGGTAAATACTAGTTTTATCGGTGCTCCTCAAGAACATAATCAGGTTTATTTTAAATCAGACCCAGATCTCTTTGAAACTTTGGGTCGTTCTTATAGTAGAAATAACCACAGTTACCAAGAAAACTATTATTTCAAACCTCAATTCTCTGTTCGTGATGAATGGAAAATATCTGAAACTCAGGTTCTAATGACCAATGTATTTATAACTAAAGGTGATGGTGGAGGTAAATATCTGAGCCAGGATAAATTTGATATTAACACTGGGGATGTTTCTTTCAACGATGGCTTCCTAGATGAGACTGATCCTGGAGTGTGGGAAAACCAGGTTTTTGGTAAACATGCTCTTTATTTATATGAAGAATATGACATTATCGTGGATGGCTTCAATCCAAATGACAGCACCTATATCGAAGTCTTAAATATTTGGATACCTGCGATTACATACGAGAATTCTGAAGGTGTAGCAGTACCAATTAGCGGTAACGGTTCAGATTTCTTTGGTGATCCATCTCGCTATGAATATAGTTGGCGGAACAACAGAATTAGCGATCATTTCCAGGCAGGAATGAACACTTATTACCAACATGATCTGAACCAACAGCTTAAGATGGTTCTTGGTGGAGAACTAAGAAGCTGGCATGCCAATCATATTGGCAAAGTAGAAGCATTTAGGCATTATGATGATAATGGTGGTGTTGCAACTTATGATAAGATGCAAACATCTTACGATTACATAACAGATGTATTAAATTTGTCTAGTTTTGCTCGATTCCAATATAAACCTATTTCCAACCTCAACATAATGGCTGATGGACAATATGCTGTTTATACTTCTAGTATTGCAGAAAACAAGATCGAAATTTATGATCTTGGAACTGGTCAACCGACAGGTCATTATTTCTATTCTACTAAGGAAATGACTAATGTTGATTCAACTCTGAAATTCGATAATAATGATTACAAGAAAGTTTATTCTTTCTTCTCTCCCAAGTTTGGCGTTAATTATAATATAACTGAATATTTCAACATAATGGCAAATTATTCTTTGGCATACAAGGAACCAAGAACCAGCGAATGGTATAGCGGTTATGATGGACCGGATGGAAATCAATTGTATATGAAAAACATTGTGATGGGAAGTTGGGGTAATTATTACAATCAGAACGAAGAGCATTTCTATGGTGAGCTTAAACCTGAGCAGATCAATACCATTGAATTTGGTTTAGGTTATGACGGAGTGATTTTTGATGTAAATGCAAACTATTATATAAGTAAATACAAAGATAAGATCGAATCTGTATCTATTCCTGTTACTGAAGAATTTGCTACTTCAGATACTTCAATTGTAACTAATGAGTATGATGCAAGCCTTACCTTAAATGCTGGGCAGGCAACCCATCAAGGCTTGGAACTAAGCACAACAATGAAGTGGAATAACGTTGATGCTAATACTTCCGTAACACTATCTACTAATCGTTGGTCGGAGATGAATGTCGATGAGATCTTCGACATGGACGCTGATGATATGATCGGAAAGGTTGTACCTTTTTCACCTGAAACAATGTTGAACGGTTCAATCGGTTACACATTTGAAGATATGCCTCTGGAAGGTAAACTTAGAATTAGTTTTACCGCTAAATACTGGGATGGCTATTATGCCAATTATGAGAATGAATATGTAAGTAACTATGTTTGGGATCCAGGTGCTGAGGATTACGTTCCGGAGCAGGAATATTATCAAACAATTGGTGGAGATTACGTTATCGGAAGCCCGGACAATTATGAATACGTAGGAGCAGGGCTTGGTGATTTTAGTCTGAGAGATAAAATGGTATCATCAAAATTACCAGCATTTAATGAAATTGGTGTAAATTTTAAATATGCCTTCAAAGTTAATGGTTTGAATGCTTCTTTGAGATTTGATTTAAATAACATTTTAAATGAAGACGAAAACTACCTTTCAGCTCGGGTTGCCTCAGACTATAATCGAGGGTACTATGATGAAGACGGTGAATTTCAAGATGATCACCTAACTAGTAATAGGTATATGTATTTAACACCATCTCCACTTTTCAATATGTTCCTTACAATGGAAGTTAAGTTTTAAAAGACAAAAGAAAAGGGGAACTTACTGGTTCCCCTATTTTTTCTTTTCTTATTTTTTACTTGAGCAAAATCATTTTCTTCATTGATGTGAAGTCAGACGTTTATAATTTATAGAAATAAATTCCGCTGGAAACATTTTTGCCGTTATTATCATCTCCATTCCAGACAGCTTCATGGAAGCCGGCTTCACAGACACCGGATTCCAAGCTTTTAATAAGCTGACCATTTACGTTATAAATTTGCAAATTTACATCAACACTTTCTGCTAAACCAAAACGAATTGTTGTAGAAGGATTTAAAGGATTCGGGTAGTTGTTCTGCAAGCAATATTCATTGGGGATGTTAAGCAGGTTATTGTTTGTGTCTGTTGGTTCATCTACACTGAATCCTAAAATTTAAGATAATACATCATTTTAAGTGACATGTCAAAATATTAACCTATAATAATGAATATATGTAAATTTTTATAATTCTATTCATTCTGTTTCAGAAAATGGAATTATGATTATGAATTTAATAAAAAAAAAGGAGCTGAGAAATTTCTCAGCTCCTTTTAGTATATTAAGTGAACTACTTCTGCTCTTCCTTAATGGATTCTTCTATTAATACTTTCACATTATCAGCTTTAAAGATGGGGTAAAAATCTGTAACATAATCTTGGATTATGTTTTCTAAATTTTCATTTTTCTTGATGATAGTTTTACTGTATTTAATTGTAATAGTAATTTTATTGAATATTGCAGTAATTGATATAATTGGAACTTCACCAATAATATTACCTAGATACTGCGGAAGAGTTTTATCCAATTCAATAAGACCTTTGAAAAGTTGATATATCTTCAGCCCTAAATACCCAATACCAGATATTATCAGCAAAGTAACAAATTTTTTAAAAGTCTTTCTCATTATTTCCTTTCCGATCATAATCTTATTTAAGTAAGATCACCTTTTTAACGCTTGTATAATCACCACCGTCATTATTAATATCAGACTCAAAGAAATAAATACCACTTGAAACCTTGCTGTTATTGTTATCAGTACCATCCCAAATAATATGATGTTCACCACTTATAAGATTCTCATCAACAAGAGTTTTCACCATTTCACCTTTAATGTTGTAAACATTTAAAGTAACCTTGCTATCATTTTTCAAATTTAGATAAGCAGTTGTTTGTGGGTTGAATGGGTTTGGATAACAACCGATGAATTCTGAATTAATATTAACTGTGTTTTCATCGGAAGAAACTTCATCTATTAAATCATCAGGAGTTCTCGGATTGATTCCATATTCATCATAACTGTAATCAAGACATCCTCTAATAATTGCCCACTCCATACCTAAAACAATTATAATTTCAGGGGTTACAGAATTTAAATAGAAGAATCCATCATCAATTTGACACGGAATTGCTGAAATATCAGTTACATACCATTGACCAAAATTTATTTGCTCTTCTGTTACAACTACATCGTTTACTTCAACAAGACCACCTTCATAAGGTTCAGTAGTTGCTGCATCAGTAAGGTCAGCAGTTTGTACAACTATTGGTGCAGGAATAGTATTTCCAGAACTTAACAGAGTTACACTAATGAATGTATCATCATAGCCCGAGATTTCAGTCAAACCATTATACTCCCTTACTGTTCCTGTTATCTCAACTTCATCACCAACCACTAATGTTGTATCACCAGCCATAAATACATATACACCGCACCAAGGATCACCATCTGACATTTCAATAAAAAAGTTGTCTTTATAATGAGAAAATTCTACACCTGTAACAATACCAGTAACTGTAACTTCTTGATCTTCAAAGAGTGAAGGATATGTTCCATCTGGTCCAGGGACATCAGTATACTGAATGTCATAAATTGTTGTAGCAAATACTACAGATACTACAAATGTGAAAATCAAAATTCCAAAAATCTTTTTCATAATTTTCCTCCAATATTTTTTAGTTAATAAACTAATCAATTTGTTTGTTTATGTAATTATTATGTCAAGATTTTAATTGTTATATAAATGAAAAATGATAAAGACATGATTTATTAAACCACAAATCCCCTATCAAAATTTCATAAATACGAACCAATAATTACCTTAATACAAATAGCAATGCGTTAATATATTCAGGTAACCCAAACTTTATCGGAAAGAACATGTTCTCTATAAAAAATTCCAGAAAATATCTGTTTATTAAGGAATACATAACAAATATCAAGCAATATGATGGGTTAAATTATATCAATCTTCTTACTTTAGAAAATAATACCCAATATATTTACAATTTTGTTTATTTAGAGAGATTAGATAATAATTTTATGATCGGAGTAGTTGCTAAACCACATTAATTACTTTTTCTTATTTTGCTTCTTGTTCATCATCAATGAAAGAAAAGAAATATAATTCAATCATAAAAATATTTTTCTTGTATAATAACCCTTCATAAAATTTATAGTCACGTTAATTAATAAGATAGATTAATTATCTTTAATTGTACTTTTTTCAATTTGTATAACTTCAAATGGGGAAATGATATATAGAAAAAAGAGGAAATAAAATGGATATTAAAAAATTTAGAAATATCGGGATTAGTGCTCATATAGATTCCGGTAAAACAACTCTGGCAGAACGGATATTATATTATTGTAATAAAATATATAGAATTGGTGAAGTTCGGGGAAAAGATGGTGTGGGAGCAACTATGGATTCCATGGAGCTTGAAAAGGAACGAGGTATTACTATTGCCTCCGCTGCAACAAATGTAAGATGGGATGGTCATAACTTAAATGTTATTGATACCCCCGGGCACGTGGATTTTACGATAGAAGTAGAAAATGCACTTCGAGTTTTAGATGGTGCGATACTCGTTCTTTGTGGAGTTAGCGGAGTTCAATCTCAATCTTATACAGTAGATAGACAATTAAAGAGATATCGAGTTCCTCATATTGCCTTCATAAATAAATTGGATAGAGTGGGAGCTGATCCGGAAAAAGTGAAAGATCAATTGTGTGAAAAGCTGGATCATAATGCTGTTCTTATGCAGATTCCAATTGGACTGGAAGACAAGTTTGAAGGTATTATTGATCTTATTTCCCGCAAAGCAAGATATTTTACAGGACCCAAAGGTGAACAAGTTTTAGAAAAAGATATTCCAGCAGAATATGTAGATAAAGCTGAAGAAATGCGTGAAGAAATGATCGATGCTGTTTCTATGTTTAGTGATGAACTGGCAGAAGCTTTTTTGGAAGGGAATGAAACTGAAGAGATGATCATCAAAGCCGTGAGAAAAGCAACAATTACAATGGAGATGACACCAGTATTTATGGGATCTGCATTCAAGAATAAAGGTGTTCAATTACTTCTTGATGCAGTGGTTCGCTATCTCCCTGATCCAACAACAGGTATAAATATTGCTCGCGACAAAGATGATAATATGAAAGATATAAAATTGATTTCAGACCCTGATTTACCAGCTGTTGCTTTAGCATTCAAATTAGAAAATCAACAATATGGCCAGCTTACATACTTACGGATTTATCAAGGTACTATATCAAAAGGATCTGAACTAAGAAATGCAAGAACAGGAAACAAAGTAAAAGTAGGCCGACTTGTGAAAATGCACGCTAATAATATGGAAGATATCACAAGTGCAAAAGCTGGTGACATTGTAGCTCTATTTGGTGTTGACTGCGCTTTGGGTGACACTTTCAATGGTAGAAATATTAATTATACAATGCGTGAATCATATGTTCCAAAACCTATTATATCTTTGGCACTGGGAATAAAAGACAGTGCTGATCAAGATAAACTTTCTAAAGCTCTGTCCCGATTCACTAAAGAAGATCCCACCTTTAAAGCAAACGTGGATGAAGAAACCAATGAAACAATAATTAATGGTATGGGTGAATTGCATTTAAATGTGTATATCGAAAGGATGAGAAGAGAATATGGTGTGAATCTGGAAGTTCGTGCACCTCAAGTTTCATATCGAGAAACCATTACAAAAGCAATCGAATTTGATTATATTCATAAGAAACAATCTGGTGGTCGTGGTCAATTTGCACGTGTTAAAGGAATTCTTACTCATTCAGGAAAAGATGATAATTACTTCAAAGATAAGATAAGAGGTGGAAATATTCCCAGCCAGTTTATTCCCGGCTGTGAAAAAGGTTTTTTCTCTGCATTGGCAAAGGGAGATCTAGCTGGGTTTCCTGTGGTTGGTGTAAAAATGACTTTGGATGATGGTGATTTCCACGCTGTGGATTCATCGCAACTTGCTTTTGAAGTTGCTACAAGATCTGCCTTTAGAGAGAACTATCGCAAGGCTAAGCCAATTATACTCGAACCCGTGATGAAAGTTTCAGTGGAAACTCCTTCAGAATTTCGAGGAAATATAATGGCTATAATAAATCAGAATAGAGGACTTGTATCAGATACAGTGATAGATAACCAATTTACCAAGATTGATTCTGAAATGCCACTTTCTGAGACTTTTGGACTGGCAACACAGTTTAGATCAGTAACACAGGGTAAAGCAGATTTTACGATGGAATTTAGTGAATATAAAGCGGTACCAAAAATTATTGAAGAAGAGATTTTGAAGAAAAGAGAAAAATAGCAACTAGCTCTTAACTTTCTAATAGTTTCAAAAATAACCTTCGACCATTGATCGAAGGTTATTTTTATTTCTTAATAAATTCCTTACTTATTAACCAGCATCAGTTTAGCAAAGAGACCATGCAATTTTCCAATTAATTTGGCTAAATGTAGTGATAAAAGCAGAAGAAATGCTCCAACAAATGGTAGCAACGGAAAAAGCCATTTGATATTATAAGCATCTGTGTTGTTAATCTCCATTGATTGATGAAATATCAGTTTAAGAATTGGTGCAGCAATTAGCGATAATGAAACTGAGAATAAGGTTACAACAAGAGTGAAGTAGAAGATTCCCAATGGCATTTGCAATACCATATAAATCAATGATTTCCACGTTATTCCCGAAGAGATAAGAGCCTTGAATTTTCCCCACCATCCTTTGTCTTTTGCTACAAACATTGGTTTTCTTGGCATTCTTATTCCGAGCATAGCTTCCACAATTCTACCTTCTAAAAGAGCAATTCCTCGTACCGAAAGCAGGAAAATTCCTAAAAGGGGAAGACCAATAATGAGTATCAACAGGGACAACGTAACTGATAATCCTGTAACAGCCCAAGTAAAATAAATTATCCCGGTTAGCATTGAGATTACCATATAAAGTGAAGCACCCCATGCTCTAGGATCTGCAATAATAAGTAAGAACTTCTTCCACCATGGTCTGTTATCGATATTTTCTGATGGAGCAAGCATAGGTTTCAGATATGCATCCATCTTTTTATAATCTGCAATTATTTCAGGTGGATTTCCATAACTTTCAATTGCTTGAGAAAGTGCTTCTTCTTCTGTTATATTTTGTTCAGTATTTGTAATGTTCTCAATAGCAGTACGAATATGTTCTTCAGCATCTGATAGAACATCCTGTATCAATGCTTTATCATTCCCTTTCAATTCCTGTTTCAAAACTAATAAAAATTCATCAATACTTTTATACATTCTCATCTCCTATTATACTGTCGATATAGGTTTTCGTCTCATTCCAAATCTTCTTCCATTCTAATAATGTTTCTCTACCTGAATCAGTGATCTGATAATAACGTCTTGGTGGACCGGTTATTGATGGATCTACATGGCTTTGTAATAAACCTGATGCAGCTAAAGAGCGTAATACAGGATATAGCGCACCTTGTTTCATCATCTGTACATCTTCTCCTTTTCCTTCAAGATTCTTGGCGATCTGATAACCATACATCGGTTCTTTTGCTTGAGTCATTATGCTCAATAGCACCATAGAGACTATTCCCGAGTTCAATTCTTTTCTGAATTTTTTATTAGGATCTATTGATATAGTCAAACTTACTCACCTCCTACTTTTTTTATTAGCAACTTTCTATTACTGCTTATTTATCTTTACTAACAAGTTCCAAGTATTATTAAGTTATCAATAGGTCAAGTAAAAAAGTATTACTTCTACTAAAATTTGAAAAAGATCTTTGTAAAAAGTGGATTTTTGGGTTTCCATTTAGTTGAATTTAGATACTTTTTTTCTCCTTTAAAAAAAAACACTTGTCAAAAAAAACCAGCTTAATTTATCCTACCGAACGGTAGGGAGGTTTAATGAAAACGAAAGAAAAAATCTTGAGAGCAGGATTAGAACTTTTTCTAAAAAAGGGTTATGATAAAACATCCATGGTAATGATTGCTGATTTTGTGGGAATCCAAAAAGCATCGTTATATCATCATTTCAAAAATAAAGAAGATTTAGCTGTTTGTGTTATAGATTACTATGATGAAAAGATGATTGAATGGAGCAGAGAGCAAAATAAAACGATTTCAACTTTCGAAGACTTTTTACATTCAACTATAATATCTATCCCAAAGTTCAGGAATGTGGAAGATGTAATTTTGGGAAAAGAGATTTGTGATGAAGTGACAATGGGGTTCAATGATTTTGTTCTTGCTCTTGCAAGAGAAAATCATGAAGTAAAAAACAAAATAAAAGCAATATTCCAAAAAACACAAAATTTTGTTAAAACAGAAATTACTAAAGCTCAACAAAGCGGGATAATCAGAAATGATATTGATGCTGGAATTATAGCAGTAATAATTCACTCAGTAATTGAAGGTGCAGGAGTTATCAGCAGTTTTGATGATGAGGTTGACCACGAAGTATTCCAAAAAATGTATGAAGAATTATTAAAACTTTTAGCAAAATAAATGAATGAAAATTTTAAGAAATCCGAGGAGATAAAATGAAACGAATTAAAGTATTAAGTCTTGTAATCCTGGTTCTTGTATCCTGTGTTTTGGTATCCTGTTCAAGTTTTAAGAACAAAGTAGCTACGATAATGTTTGCAAAAAAGATTGGAGGTTCTGCAGCTAAAATATCAAAACCGATAGTTATTCCGTTTGAATTGCAAAGAAAACACATAATTAAAGTTTTTCCAAAATTTAATGATTTTGAAGTTGAATGTGTTTTCGACACTGGCGGGATGACATTTCTTGATAGTATTTGTGCGGATAAGATTGGTGGGAAACTAGAAAAAATTCCAGGAGAAGATGTTAAACTTTTAAATATTGAAAAGCTGACTCTTGGAGATGCAGAGGTAAACAATTTTAATGCAATAATAATCAATTTGAGAAATTTAAAAAAGGAAACCGGAATGATCGGTTCAAGTTTTCTAAAATTTTTCCAGACTACGATTGATTATGAAAACAAAACCATTACTTTTGATAAACCTTCCAAATTAAAAAAGAAAACTCCTGAAGATCATTTAATGAAAATGAAAGTAATTGTTCCATATTTTCCAACTGTTAAGGTAAAAATGAATGGCAAAAAAGTGAATGGAATGATAGATACAGGTTTAGACAGCGGTTTTGTACTTCCTGTTGAAATGATGTCTAATCTGTCTGAAAAAGAACGGGCAAAATGTATAAAGGCAAAAAAACTTTTTGGATGGTGGCCTTTTACAGAAAATAGCGAGAATTACTATTACGTTATGCCAGAGATTGTTATTGGTGATATACAATTGGAAAATGTTCCTGTTATGTATGCAACTTTACCTACAATGAATGGAAACGGAAAGATTCTTATTGGGAAAAATTTTCTCGAGGAATATCT
>JAVCCF010000140.1 GCA_030765625.1 Candidatus Tenebribacter burtonii | reverse complement strand
ATCTCAACCTCTGAATGTGCGAAGCTCTTCAGAGTGTCGAACTTTAAACATTCGGATGATCCCGATGAATCGGGAGCAATCCGAAGTTTGGTGTTACTTAAGAAGCAACATTTTTTTCATGGATGTTGATTTACCTGCAGAAATTTTGTAGAAGTAAATTCCTGATGCAGTTGCTTTATTGTTGCTGTCTTTTCCATTCCATTCAATTGAATGCTGACCAACTGGAAGCTGCTCATTCATTAATTGTTTAACCTTTTGACCTTTTACATTGTAAACCGCAATATCTACATTAGATTCTGCAGTAAGGTTAAAAGATATTGTTGTTGTTGGGTTAAATGGATTAGGGAAATTGGTTACAGAAAGAATATCTCTAGCAACAAGTGTTGTATTTGGATCTTGTTCTTCCGGATAGAATGAGAATTGAGATTCCAATTCCCTAACCTTAGCCTGATATTCATCTAATGTAGCAGTTTTTATAGTACAATTAGCAGGTAAACCTCTTTCTCCTTCGTCAGCTAGTTCCATATAGCAATAACCTTGGTCGATCATAGCCGATATTACTTCATCCGGAATCTGTGAATTATTAATTGTGGTTTCCAGAAGATCGATTGCAATTAGATATTCCTTATCTTTCATATAGGTTTTGGTGATGATCTTTTTTATTGCCATTTCAAGAGATGAATTACTTGGAGGAGTAATATTCTCAAGATATTCTCTTAAACCGGAAAAATCTTGAGCTGTAAGATTTTCAAGATGATAAAGATAATAAACAGCTGTTCCAGCTTCTTTAGTTAAAGGATAATCAGAAATGAGCAGTTGTAATGTTTGCTCTGCTGTTGTGTAATTTCCATTACCCATATCGTTTGCAGCAGCATAGAGCAATTCTTCTTCAGGAGTAATTCCGCCACCACCAAAAGTCCAGGCATCCGGATCGGATGGGAAGAGATAAGGAAGGTCAGCAGATGTTATATTAGTTCCCCTGATATCAACTTCAGTTGAGTCATCCCAATTCAGATTCATCAGGAGAAGACCATCATCAGTATCCACTAAATTAATATCTGTTCTATCTTCTCCCATATTAAATGTAGATTGCCATCCGGCATATTCAGCGTAACCATTATCTTGAATATTGATGTTGTCAAACGGGAAGTCACCTATAAATAGAGTCCCGTCAAAACAGAGCATGCCAAAGTTATTGTTATATTTTATAATGTTATGATGAAATTCAACATGAGCTCCATTTAATCTAACACCATTGGTATTGTTATACGTAATATCACAATTATTAATTGTGGCACCATTTCCGGCAGTATCATATAGATAAATACCCCCGCCATTTTCCAAACCATCACCTTCTACTATACCACCAATGTGAACATAGCTTAAATCAACCTGAGACTCATAGGCGATGATTGGATAGGCAGGAGTATTATAGAAATGACATAAATCTCCTTCTATACCTTGGATGGATAGTTTATGACCATCACGTACAACAACCTGTCCGGCATCATGGAAATCTGTTTGATACAAGTTTAAGTTAGCAATATTTCTTGCACTCAGGCTAACATCTTCTATCGAAAGTTTTTGAATTTCTTCGATATCACAATTAACGAACCAATAATTTGATAGATTGGATGGATTCTGAATGAAAATTCCATCCCATGGAATTCCAAAACTGGATGTTATATTTATTGTTGAAGGTTCTTCCCCATGAGATAAAACATATTCATCATATTGTATTTTAGTTTTTGTTGTAATCCTTCCACCATTTTTAGCAATTATGCGATCTCCGGGAATTTGAGCTTCACCACCAACAGGGTATCCAGGAGGAGTTGCTTCAACAGTGGTTGGTGATGAACCGGTTAATGTGCTGCCCCAATCAAGGAAGAGGATACCATCGTTTTCAACAAGGACTTGTGAGGCGTGATTGATATTTAAACTAGCTCCTTCATTTATTTTAAGAGTACCATTTATTGTCATTGTTATATTTGTCGCAAAACCTACATGAGTACCTTCATAAAGCTCGTCTACTATATTCACTGTGACCCCAGATGGTATTGTAACATTACTTGTAAACCAAAGCATAGGTTCATCAGCATCATATGCACCACAATTTAAATCATCTGTTATTTCTCCTCTTACAAATTGCATAGAGTCATCAAAAGGATAATCTTTCATAATATTTGGAATTCTGCTAACACCATATGGGGAGATTATTGCAAGTTCTTTATCATCAAGAGTTTCCCATTCTTCTAAATCCTCATAAGTCTTTACTGTATAAAAGCCATTAAACTCTTTGTAGGAATATTCATGAGTATTATCATTTCTATTTCGGAAGAGATATAAAGATTCTCCATCAGAAAAAACAAAGTTAATTATGTTATAATAATTCTCTGGATTAGAAATAAGATCCCAAACATTATTTTGTGGATAGCCTACTGAATAATTTAGTGCATTATAGATTCCGTTAAGAACATCACCTTCTACTGCAATGATATGTTTCATAAGATAATGAAAAAATACTTCGCTATCTATCCAATCATCACCAACTGAATTAGAACTCCAATTTGAAGGATAAGACCAAGATGCTCCAAGATATTCAATTACTTTATCTCGAAGATCACCTACATCACTATTCATTCCACCATTATGCATAAATGTATAAGTTTTCCCATCCCATTCAAATCTAAAAGGATGGCTTCCATCCACATATGATGATCCTGCAGATCTTGCATGTCCATATATTATTGTTGCTTCTGTATCATTGTCCATAATGATCTGTTCTGCAGTATCAAGTGCAACATTGTCTGGGTCATTTGGATTGTAAAGGTTATAGAAATAATTATCTTCCCCTGTTAAATACCATGCCTGATTATCAGGATCGTTTGGATTGTTTAAGTTATAAAAGAAACTACCATCTTCCGGATAATAACTGAAACCATATCCATCATTGTTCGGTTTCCAACCTGAATTTGTTGAGCGTTCCCTTATGAAATTAAATAAGTCATAACTTGAATTATTCCAAGACAAGTAATGACCTTTCTTCGCTATCATAGCCATCATATCACAATCTGCATACAAAACAACTGAAACAAAACTCATAACAAAAAGTATTGTTATGATTAGAAATAACTTCTTTTTTTCGGTAAACATAATAAACTCCATTTTTTATATTTTTTTGTTTTGTAAATATTGCTTCATAGGTAGTTATCAAGTATTCAACTTAATATGCGAGATTCATTTTTCTAAATCATAGGCTGCTCCTCTTTGCTTTTTTATGGTGTATAACGGCGGCGTGCCACGTCATCTTGCCATGAGCATTGGATTCGTAGAATCCTGATGCGATTAGCGAGATGATAAAAGACGAACAACTCAAAGTCATAGGTTGTCGAGTTGCGAGTTCCCGTGGACGCATTGTTAACCATTGTTCTGCTTCGATATGGTTGCAAGTCTTTTCTAGGAGCACGCCGCCGTTAAACAACATGGAGCGAAGCGGAATGTTGTTTAATGTGTTGCATGTGCGACGTAAGTCACACCTATTTAAACCGAAAAGGAGATAGTTATGAACGAACAAAAATTTGAAGTTGTTGATTTAGTTTATGGTAAAGATGAATTTAATGTTGTATTTGTTGGAACTTAT
>JAVCCF010000016.1 GCA_030765625.1 Candidatus Tenebribacter burtonii | reverse complement strand
GGAACAATGGTTAACAATGCGTCCACGGAAACTCACAAATAAACAACCCTTGACTTTATATTTGTTCGTCTTTTATCATCTTGCTAATCACATCAGGATTTGAAAAACAAATCCAATGCTCATGGCAAGATGACGTGGCACGCCGCCGTTAATTGCAATAAAAAATTAAAGAAAAAAAATTGGAGGAAAGATGAAAAATAGAATACTATTTTTATTTATTTGCATAATTTTGCCATCACAGATAATAGCTCAAATTGCACCTGACACATTATGGACAAGAACCTTTGGTAGTAATTTTCGTGAAAATGCAAATTGTATTCAAATCACTTCAGATAATGGATTTATTATTGCAGGAAATTCGAATATGCAAAGTTCAGGAAATTATTATGATGCTTCACTTCTAAAACTGGATGAGAATGGTATTGAGCAATGGACTCAAATATATGGTGGTTACTTGCATGAATCTGCAAGTTCAGTTCAACAGACAACAGATGGTGGTTACATTATTGCTGAAATTTTCCCGACTCTATTTAAGCAATTATATCTTGGAACTGTTATTGGAATGCCTACCAGCGGTTCAGTTATTGGAACAGGACATTATACATTTATGGACGGTTCCAGTATGAGAATGCCTTCTACCGGATGGTTTACTCCAACGGGTAAGAATATGGAAGGAAATGGTGCGATCCATGATATCTTTGTTGATCCGACTCCGGAGCAGGTAATTAACAATGATGATGTTCAACTTAAAAGAGCTGTGGAAGAGTTGTTAAAAACGCTGTAGCGTTTTCAATTAGGGATTAGCGGTTAGGGATTAGGAATTAGGAATTGGGTATTTTTGGAGTTTGAGATGTAAAACTTAGAGCACAGCAAATAGAGTGAGTGCAAATCAAGAATATCATTTATTATTGATTCTTCTTCACTTAATGGGCTCGAATATTTAATAAGGTAAATTTTCACATTTAATTCTACCTTGACATCAGAATTTTAATTATACAAAAAGTGTTTAATACTAAAAAACAAGGAGGAAAAGATGAAAAAGATTTTTATTTTGTTTTTGTTAATGTCGTTTGTAATGATTTCTTTACTGGCGGTCACCCAGACAGAGATCAATGAAGAGCTGGGAATTGATACAAATTCTCACCAATCTGTAGTTGGCCAACGCACTTCTCGTGATATTCCTGAAGGTGGATTGCTTCTGATTCCGGATAGCGGTAGCGACCGTGTAATGGCATTTGATCCCGTCACTGGTGATTTGTATGATGCTGATTTTATTCCACTTGATGATGTAAACTTATCCACGCCAATTGCAGCTGCTCTTCATCCGGACGGCAATAGCATTCTGGTTTCAGATCAGTTAGAAGATGGTTTACTGCAATACGATCTGGATGGCAATTTTGTAGGGTGGTTTGCTCCTGCTGGTGGTGTAAATACCAGTATTCTAGACAATGTCCGCGGTTGGGATTTGAAAGCCGATGGAAATATTTTAGTAACCGTTGGTTCAGGTTCAAATTCTGATGCGATTGTAGAATTTGATGCTGCAGGAAATCATATAGGTAACTTTATTGCACCAAATTCAGCGATAATGGATAGCCCATTTAGTGTTTTATATAGAGAAGCACAAGATGATTATTTGGTTTCAGCAATAACAACAAATGCAGTAATTCAATATGATAATGCTGGTAATTATATCTCTAATATTATTCCCTCAATTGCTTTTCCTGAGCAGATATCTATAGCAGCAAATGGAAATATATTAGTTGCAGGATTTAGTAATCCAAGTGGCTGCTACGAGTATACAAGTGATGGGACATTTGTAGGTTACTATGATATCGTTTCCGGTTTACGAGGTGTACACGAATTACCTAATGGCAATATTCTTGTTACAAATTCAGGTGGTGTTTATGAGATTGATAGGAACAATACAATAGTTTCCACGCCAATGAGTGGAGTGAATGCCCGTTTTATCCATTTTGTAGATGGTGGTGGCGGTGGAGGAGATATCGTTTTCGAAGATGATTTTGAAAGCGGTTTAGCTCAATGGGTGTTGGAAGCAGATCCTGTAGCTAATAACACCTGGGATCTGGTTGACGGAGTTTCACATTCTCCTACCCATTCCTTAACAGAAAGTCCTGCTGGAAATTATGCTACAAGTACAACCTATACAGCTACAATTGCAGCTCCATTAGATTTTTCAGCAGCAATGCAAGCCGAATTGGATTTTTGGATGAAGTATGATATCGAAGGTGGTTTATTTGACTTCCTGTATATCGACGTTTCACCGGATAACGGAACAACCTGGGTAAACATCGGCACTTATTATGGTGAAGGTAATGATTGGGCTGCTTACAACATTTCCTTAGGCGGATTCGTAGGAAATTCACAGGTTCTCATTAGATGGCAGATCGTAACAGACGGCGGTTATGAAGTGAACGGAATGTATCTGGATGACGTTGTTGTAACAACTTCCGACGTTGATAACACACCTCCGCTGATCCTTTATGACGGCCCGGAATTCTATGAAGGAACAGATGTTGATTTCGATTTTGAAGCTGAATTGATCGATATTTCCGGAATTGCTACCGCAGATGTTATTTATACTGTCGAAAGTGGAACTGAAATCACACTTCCAGCAACGGGCAACACAGGGGATACTTACTATTTCACTATTCCGTTCACAGATTATGGCGATCAGATTGATTTCAGAATAGTTGCAGTTGATGCCTCTCCTGCCGTAAATGAAGGTGAGAGTGTAATTAGTTCCTATATTAGCGGACATCACTTGATTTATGACAGTGGTGTAGTTGATTTTTATATTGCTTTTAATGCTGGTACTGGCGCCGCAGTGAAGATGATTAATCTAGCTGGAATGGATTTGAACCTTAATTTTGCTCTGATCAGAAATTACATTGATAGCAATCTGGCAAATGCCGACATGGAATTCCACGTTTGGGACGACAACGGTGGTGTTCCAGGCAATGACTTGATTACACCATTCATGGTTACACCTGAAGCAACATTGGAAAATAACAGTCCCATGACTCGTATCGATCTTCGTACATATGCGGCACAGCTTAATGATATTCAGGGAGATTTCTATATTGGCTTCCTGGTTCCATTAGATATTGTTCATTGCACCGAGACTTCACCCGGATCATTTAATCATTCCTATACTTGGAATGGAACAACCTGGACTCAAGATGCAGCAGACTTCCACTTCAGATCCGTTGTTGAATTAGTACAAGGAATGGTACCGGGAACAATCGAAGGAACCGTAACAGATACTGATACAGGACTAGCTATCGAAGGTGTGTTAGTTTCTGCTGGTACATACACAACAACCACAGATGCTAACGGAGATTACTCAATGGATGTAGATCCAGATACTTACACTGTTTCAGGTGCATTAGCTGGATATGAAACATATGAGCAAACAGGTGTTGTCGTTGCATCAAGTGACGTTGTTGTAGTAGATTTTGCCATGCAGCATCTGTATAATCCACCATTGAATTTGAGCTATTCCTTCACTTCACCTAATGTCATTCTGCAATGGGAAGAACCTGTAGGACCGGGACTCACCATGTACAACGTTTACCGTGATGGTAATGTAATAGCTACGATTCCTGCTTTGCTTTATATCGATTCCGGCTTACCTTCCGGCGCATATACGTACTATGTAACTGCCATGTATGGAACTTATGAATCCGTTCCTTCCAACGAAGTAGAAGTAACAGTAACTGGAACTGGTCCTGGAAATATTCCTCTTATCACAAAACTTGGTGGAAACTATCCTAATCCCTTCAATCCAAGTACGGAGATCAGTTTTGCAATAGTAAATCAGGGACATGTATTTATCGAAGTATTCAATATCAAAGGTGAAAAAGTAGCTGTTCTGCGCGATGAGGTGATAAAACCAGGTAATTACTCTGTAACCTGGAATGGTCGAGATGAAAACGGCAATCCGGTTTCAAGCGGCGTTTATTTCTACAAGATGAAGGCAAGCAAATTCGTCTCTACCAAGAAAATGATCTTAATAAAATAATCAAAATTATATAAATACGAATTAACATAGAGAGCCGTTATCTTGCAGAAATTTTCAGGAGGTGACGGCTCTCTTCTTTTAGTCTTTATTCTTTTTCGCCCGGCGTAGTTCCGATTCTCGGAACGAAGTCGGATCACATTTCAATTTTCTTCTCATTTTCTCTTCCGAATACTTTAATTATTGACATATAGTTTTCATTTTTGCAGTTTTGTTTATCAGATTCACAAGAAAGAAAAATTGATTTTAATTAAAGCGGAATAACTATGAAACTAATATCATTATTATTTGTATTATTTTTTGTTATATCAAATTTGTTTTCGCAAATCACTGATGATCCGGAGCGGTCGTTCGATGTACAGAAGAATTTATTTATTACACCTCTTGACCACACAACCTGGGATGTTTCTACCGGAACAGATGAGCATCGTGATCTGCTTGGTTATAACATTTATATTGATGGTGTATTGATTGGTTTTTTTGATGTATTTTTCATAGAGATGTTTTATTATTTGTTAACCCCCGGACAAACATATATTTTTGGTGTCGAAGCAGTTTACAACAGTGGTTTAGGGATTTGTCTTGAATTTATATTTATCTACAATCTTGCTCTCAATTCAGTTGAGGATTTTTACGCAACAGATAATGGTTATGCTAGTTGGGAGCCACCTGAAACTGCAGATGACAATCGTGAGTTGCTTGGTTATATTGTTTATCTGAATGTGGATTTCATTACTTACACTACAGATGAATATTATCAATATGATACAAGTAGTTTAATCTTCGAACAACCTTATGTAGCGGGGGTAACAGCTGTTTATGACGAGGGTGAGTCGACTTCGGAAATCCGCTTTTTCATTTATCAAATGACCAATCCCCAGATCAATATATTTCCTGAAGAAATAAATGTATATCTCGAACCTGAAGAACTGACATATGAAAATTTGACTGTTTCTAATCCTGGTTCTGATGTGTTGTTTTTTGAAATCGAAGTTAATTATCTTTCCGGAGATTCATGGATTTTATTAGATACTTCTTATATGTATTCATTAGAAGCGGGAGAATCGAATAATATTTCTGTTCCTATCAGTTCAGCTGGATTAGAAAATATAACTTATACTGCAGAATTGATCTTTGAAAATAATACTGGCCCGGATGTGATCGTGCCTATTACAATGGTTGTAACTAATACACTCTTTGTTACATTGGAAATTATCCCTGAAGAGCTGAATTTGATAAACTACCCCAATCCATTTAATCCATCTACAACAATTGAATTTTCAATCCAAAATGATTCTAAAATTGAACTTGCTATTTTCAACTTAAAAGGACAAAAAATCAAAACCTTAACTCGTAATGAATATACAAAGGAAGCGCACTCAATTATCTGGAATGGTGATGATGATAAAAGCAATTCAGTAAGTTCAGGCGTTTATCTGTATAAATTAATTATTAATGGAGAAATTGAAGCAGTAAATAAATGTATTCTGCTGAAATGATAGAAGATGCTGCTAACAAGCGTGTCAGCGGGTAGGCTATTCAGTGCTCTTTGTTTGAATCTTCCGATTCAGGGTTTGGGCTATTTGTCTTTGGCGTGATCGTTCCGATCCCGCCGCACACGCAAAACTTCTTGTAAATAGTGTATGTCATAGTTATCTAAAATAATTGGAGGGAATGATGAATATGAAGAAATTTGGGTTATTACTTATTGTTATGTTTTTACTATTTATTGCATTACATGCAGATTACAGGGGTGCGTATCAGGAGTTTTTTTTTGGCAGGCAACCCAGCAGTAGAGCAGAGGCAATGGGTAGGGGTTATGTAACAATTGATGGTGATATGGATACATATTTTTATAATCCGGTAGGTATTGCCAATATCAATTTTTTAGATGTAAGGTTTACTACATCCAGTCCCTATTATGGAATTGATAAAGGTAGATATTACCAATGTGGATTGGGTTATAACTTAAAAAATAATATAGTAATTGGATTAAATATTAATCATTTCTTTTTTGGGGAAACTTACTATATAATGAATGAGATAGGCGAAATTATTAAAGAATATTCTCCTTTCTTATCAAATTACACTTTAACTATGGCTACTCCATTGTCAGATGCCCTGTCGGTTGGTTGGAATATTAATTATTTTAACGTGAATTATTCTGATGATCCTCATAGTACTTTATTCTTCGATGTGGGATTAATTTATAAACATAAACTAACTTCATTTTTTGCTTCGGAAGATGAAATATCATTTGGAGCCAGTATTAGAAACTTTACTTTTTCAAAAATTAAATTTGATTCTGTCGATGAGGAACTTCCAGCAATTTCTCGTTTTGGTTTAAGCTATTCATTTTTACCGGTAATAAATAATAACACTGTTGAAGTTTTGTGTCAGGCAGAATATCAGTATTTACTAAATTATGATTATCGGGATGGACTTCATCTTGGACTTGAAACAAAATTCATTGAGATGCTATCTTTGAGATGTGGCTATTATTATGAAAATATTGATGACGGTGGACATCCTAACAATGAAGATCAACTTTCCCAATTCACT
>JAVCCF010000111.1 GCA_030765625.1 Candidatus Tenebribacter burtonii | reverse complement strand
GTCTTTTATTGCTGATTTGAGAGAATTATTAATTCATGATAAAATGCAAAAAGAGAACCTATCGACAGGTTCTCTTTTTTTTGATTAAATATCATTTATTTACTTTAAAGGTTGTATCACCCTTCTCGAAATAAGCAATGATCTGATTAATTGCAGCAACACCGGAATTTATGTTAGCTTCTAATGTTTGAGCTCCCATTTTCTTAGGCGTGAAATAAACTCGATCTCTGAATTTATTAATCATTTCATCTGCTTTTACCGGTGCAATATCTGAAGCATATTTCAAGTCTTCTCTATTCGCAAAAACTTTGATTATATCTTCTTCATTAATAACTTCTTTTCTTGCCGTATTGATGATAGTTGCACCTGGTTTCATAATGGAAATAAGTCTTAGATCAATTAATTTCTGAGTAGCAGGGATAGAAGGAATATGTATAGAAAGGTAGTCACTTATATTATACAATTCTTCGACTGAACCAACCGGTTTAACACCATCAGCTTCCATTATAGCATCACCCACATAAGGATCAAAAGCAATCACTTTCATACCAAAACCCCTGGCAATTCTAGCTACATTCAATCCTACATTACCATAAGCATGTATACCAACCGTTTTACCTTTAAGTTCAGTTCCCGATTTACCATTAAATTTACCGCGAGCCATGTAAATCATCATACCGAAAGCAAGTTCGGCTACAGCGTTAGAATTCTGTCCGGGAGTATTCATGCAAACAATATTTTTTTTAGAAGCTGCTTCGCAATCAAGATTATCATATCCAGCACCGGCACGGACTACAACTTTTAGGTTATCAGCATTTCCGATTACTTCACTTGTAACCTTATCACTTCTTACTATTAAAGCATCTACATCTTTCACAGCATTTACAAGATCACCTTGTTCATTATAATTCTCATTCAAAATTAATTCATAACCCTTCTTTTCACAGATGTTTTTTATCTCCATAACTGCCTTCGAAGCGAATGGTTTAGCTGTTGCTACAAGTACTTTCTTAGCCATAAAATCCTCCAATATTTTTTTGGACTCTAAAAAGAATATAACTAATTAGTCAAGAATAATCAACCTGCATTTTGCTTCAAACAAAAAACTTGACGAAAATTCCGCAAATAAGGTGTTATCGAAAAAAAAATTAAGGAGTAAGAATGAAAAAGCTTAATATTTATAAAATAATCAGTTTCGTTGCAATATTAATTTTGTTTTTTATATTGATCTTACCACAAACCTATAATGTAAATAAAAAACAGAAAACAGAACAATGTATAAAAAATATGACCACGATTTATAAAGCAATCCAATCATATATGAATGAAAGGGAAGAAAATTTTGAAGGTACAGCACGTGACCTGATGAGAATGAATTATCTTAAAACAACATATGAATGCCCTGAAAATGGTGTTGGTGATAAGTATTTCATGCATGGAGATTATGAAACAGGAGAGATCATTGTTACCTGCCCTCACCAAGATAAATTCACAGATCATGTTCTTCCTGAAAACCTTTTAGAATAAATATTATATTTGAATACATAATACCTTCAAGTTTTCTTGGAGGTATTTTTTATGGGAAATTTATGGAATATCAAGAATTCTTGGATTATATTTACAAGCGTCACTCCGGTAATGTAAAACTCGGATTAGATAGAATGCTAAATATCTTAAGAGCAATGAATTCACCAAATGAAAAATTGAAAGGAATACATATTGCAGGAACCAACGGAAAGGGCTCTACCGCTGCAATGTGCGAAGCTTTATCTTTGCAATACGGCATGAAAACAGGATTAAATACATCTCCGCATCTGGTTGATTATCGCGAACGAATCAGATTAAATGGGAACAATATTGAACTGGAAGAATTAATTTCTACATATAAAAAATGGGAATCTGTTCTTGAAGAAAATAAAGCTTCGTTTTTTGAGATAACAACAGCAATGGCATTTGATATTTTCTATTCAAACAATGTTGATATTGCTGTATTTGAGGTTGGATTAGGCGGAAGATTGGATGGCACAAATCCTTTTGCTTCTACTGTTTCAGTGATTACAACTATCTCTTATGATCATATAAAAAGTCTTGGCGATTCAATAGAAAAAATTGCTTTTGAAAAAGCAGGTATTATCAAAAAAAATACACCTATTATTATTGGAAAATTAACCAACATTGCAACTAATGTGATAAAACAAAAAGCAATAGAATTAAATGCACCAATCATAGAATATGGAAAGGATTTTTCAATTTCTAATATAATTATTAACAAACTCGGTACTTCATTTGATTATTATTCAACTCAACTCGAACTAGAAAATGTTACTGTAAATTTATTAGGAAAGCACCAGGCATATAATGCAGCAACAGCAATTACAGCATTCATTACGTTCCTGCAAAGAACCCATAGAAATTTTGATAAAGAAAAAATATACAAAGCATTAGTCAATGTAAACTGGCAGGGAAGAATGCAGATAATTTCCCGTGAACCTACCGTTATCATTGATGGCGCTCACAATGAAGAAGGTATTAAAGCTCTGAAAAATAATCTAACTGAGATCTTTCCGAATAAAAAAATATATTTTGTCCTTGCTATTCTACGTGATAAAAAGCTGGAAACAATTATTAAAGATATTTGTAGTGTAAGTTATAAGATTTACATTACGAAAAATAAATCGAATCGAGCTGCTAAAATTGAAGATCAAGTAGCATTTGTAAAACTTCATCACAAATTATATGAAATACATGAAGACGTAATGATAGCAGTAAAAAAAGCAATGTCTGATGCTAATAAAAATGATGTCGTGATAATCTCTGGTTCACTTTATACCATTTCAGAAGTGTTAAAAGAAAAAATTAATTAGTATTTTAAGATCGCTGGATGTTCTTTTTTTTTATTTTATCTTAGGTTTACCTGCATTGATCCACGCAGTGTAATACAATGATGCCAAATCTTCAACTGCATTTGAAAATTGATGGAACGTCATGTATTTTGTTCTGAACCAGAAGATATGAAAATACTTTTCATTATACTCATCTCCACTATATTTAAGTGCATGAAAATCAGCCAATTCTATTAAACCGGCAAAACTGTTTGACTGTGTGCAATAATCAAATACAAGCTGTAGTGGTTCTTTAACATAAGTTAATTCAATCGGTGAAATATTTGCTTGTAGTTCCTCAAGATTTGAGTTGATCAAATCAATTTCATATCTTCCGTGAATCCCTCTCTGATCAGTCAATTTTCCATTATAATTTAGTATCAAATGTTGTGGTTGATGTGCATCTCCTACATAATGAGCAATGTCTACAGCATAGAATAAAATATCATCTTTATTGTTCTGTCTCATAGCAATAGTAAGATTATTAAGAACTTCAATCGTGTTCCATGGTAAAATTCCCATATCATCTACAATTTCTTGTCCGTAAATCTCAATCAAAGCAGCTTTATCAATTATCATTTCACCAACATTAAATTCTTTATAGTAATCAATATCAATGTAGTGTTTATGCTCTTCGGTAAGATCGTCATTCTTCCTTTTATCGGCATCCACAGAGTGATCACATAAATATTTACTGTTCTCCTTTATAAAACTCATCTCATCTGGAAGACCATCAATTGCCAGGCGTGTAATTATTTCGTGACCCAACCCTCCCCATGATAATAACTGCGTTGTAATTGCTACCAA
Organism: Candidatus Tenebribacter burtonii; assembly: GCA_030765625.1. Taxonomy (GTDB): domain Bacteria; phylum Cloacimonadota; class Cloacimonadia; order Cloacimonadales; family TCS61; genus Tenebribacter; species Tenebribacter burtonii. The sequence continues at coordinate 4,779 of JAVCCF010000111.1, read as the reverse complement.
AAGTACTAAAAACAATAATTTATATTTCATAATTCCTCCGTTTATTCTTCCACGACCACAATTTTATTTATCTCATTAATCATCAACAATTTTTTTTCATCACTTGGAAAAATTACTTCCAGTTTAAAAGGTGCTTGCGAAGTTCCTAAACCAAAATGCTGAACTAATGAATGCTGATTAGTGGTTCCCTTACCACCTTGAATTTCACGCATGAGCGATATTTCTTCATTTGAAAGAATCAATCTTGTGCCAATTGCATCTACATGATCCTTTCCTATAACTTTAGTTTCCAGCCAATTAGCATTATTAATGGTTTCGTTTCGAAATAACTGAATTTTACCACCGGCTACTAATAAATCCAAATCTCCATCATTATCATAATCTGCACAAGCTGCACCCCAGCCATTGAAATGTCTGACTCCTGCCAAAAATGTGGTTTCCTTATATGTTCCATCTCCATTATTCATGTATAGGAATGACCGGCGTCCTTCGTAGATGCAGGTTATATACAAATCTAAAAAACCGTCATTGTTAAAATCTGCCCAAGATGGTTCAGAATGAGTCTCTTCATATTTGACACCAGCTTCTTTTCTGCGATCTATGAATTTTCCGTTTTCATTTATATACAATCTTGTTTTATTGGAAAAATCTATGTATCTGGGATGTGCCAGATTACAGGTGATGAGATCAAAATCACCATCGTTATCAATGTCCGCCCATTCACTTCCTATCGTGTGCCCCCACCAGCCTTCAACTTCATCTCCTGCTATTCTAAGTTCTAAAGCATTATTCTCAAAATGACCGGTTCCATCATTCTGCCATAAAAAATTATCTGTTAATCTGTAATTGGAAACTAAAATATCCAGGTCTCCATCCAAATCAAAATCGCACATGTTCACACCGCGTCCGGCACGATTCTTACCATCTTTAGGAAGTATATCGGCTCTCTCAGTAACTTCCAGAAATTTTCCATTTCCAATTCCACGGAAAAGCTGATCTTCCTCATTAATATATTGCTTTTCGTAATTGGCAAAATAGACATCTAAAAATCCATTCTTATCAACATCACCAATTCCAATTCCTTCTGTAGAAACTTTATTATCCCGAATCGAATTTACGTCGTCTACTTTATAAAAAGTTCCTAAGTCATTTAACCAAATATATTCAGGATCTTTTGTGATAATATCCAAATCTCCATCGTTATCAAAATCCCCCCATAAACCTCCGTTACCACGAATAGTATCGGGAAAAACAGCCTGTGTAACTTCTACAAAATGTGTTTCTTTCATATTCCGAAAAAGACGTCTTCCATCCAATAGGATATCCTGAAATCCATCATTATTATAATCTCCCCAGGCAATACGTCCAGCTCTCACATTCTTCATTCCAACATCATTTGTAACATCAGAAAATACAACTTCATCGTATCCAACCTGTTTGCGGATGAAATCAGAATATTCCAATTCTGAGAGATCTTTATAGGCAATCACTCTTCGCAATAAGGAATCTGCTTTAGGAGTATAATTATTCCGTGAATCACCTGCTATTATGGCTTTTATTGCTGACTGAACCGCTTCTTCCTTATTACCCTGTTCTTCATAAATTTTTGCCAGCCAGTAGTAGCAAGCAGCTAATGTATTTTCATCATCCAATCCAAGATCATTTTTATTAATGACATTTATCAGAACTTCTTCAGCTTCTTCATATTTTTTCTGTTTAAAATATACTTGAGCCAGAAGAGCAGCAGTTTTCACGGGAGCTGAACGTTTTTCCAGCATCCATTCTTCTTCAGGATAGAAATCTACTTTTGGATAATCAAATGACATTGCATGCGCTTTGATGGCAAATTCAAGTGTTTCTTGCGGATCATTATCTAATTCATTATAGTATCTGGCAGATTGAGAAAAGGGTTTATAATCATTTGGAAAAGTTTCTCTAAAAGCTACAAGCACAAGTACTAATGGAATTCTTCTATCTAAATTATACAGCGAATATGTGAGATACTGATACATAGTTCTGCGCCAATTTGTCTTTGGGTATTTCTCTAATAAATTATTTATTTCAATCACTTTAAGAGAGTCATCTCGCCAAATCGGATACATCTTATCGTAAAATTCTTCATTGGCAAATTCATAAACCTTTTCGGATTCAGAATGGTAAAAGCATAACACTCCTTTTATATTTTCATATTTTAATGTATCTTCTTTGTAACTTTCCAACTTCTCGATCATTTCATCATAATCAGGAACTTCCGCTTTTAACTCAATAGTAAAAAATATTAGAAACAATATTATTATGATTGGAAACCAGTATTTCATTTTTACACCTCTATCTGTCATCCTGACGAGTCTTGTACGTTACTCTTTTTAGGAAGGATCTCATCCCTTCACGAGAAGCAAAGCTAGAAGAATTCTCACGAGATTCTTCGGAAGTAAAGCTAGTAGAAACCTCAGAAAGACAAATCCTATTCTATTTCAAAGCAGATTTTGAGTTTCCCGTTTCAGTTGGCAACAATTGTTTTATTTGATATGATATTTTACTATGAATTACTTAATAAATAATCAGCTAATCTTTATATTCAATAAGAAATTTTTGAATCTATATTTATCATTTGTGGAATATATTGAAGTTGAAATTAAATAATGTCCTGGTTTCTTTTTTGTTGTGTTAAGTTCAATTGTAAAATCAATACCTTGTTTAGCATACAGTAAAATATCAAAGTATCTGATTGAGTAATACTCATTATTTTTTGATGGACCGTGTCGAATTTCACCAAACATTGTTAATGCACTTTCAGTTCCAGATAATGACAATGGTCGTAGAATTTTAATATCAATTATTAAGTTTGTTAATGTATGACTCTTTCGATTTTCTATTCTAAATCCAATTGGTTTTTCAGGATCTCCTGAACTAATATTAAGTGAATCTACAATTTTATTATCGTACACAAATCCATATTTGACTGGAATTCTTCGCTTAAACAAACTTGTAGCAGATGCTAGTAAGGTTAAAAATGCTACCATCAATGTTGCAATCGCAAGGTATATCATTTCACCTCCATTATTACATTCAATTATTGCAAACTGCAGAAAAATTTAGATTTGTGAATTTATATGTCAAGCATTACGAAAAAGTTATCTAAAAAACTACCGGAAGGTTTCCGATTTGTGAGACCTTGCAAATGGTCTTTGACCTTTGCAATGGTTGAATTATACGAACTACCATTGCGGAGATTTTCAATCATCCGCAAGGTAATTTTCAATTTATTAAATAATGTTATTCTACTACTTTATATCCGGCATTCGTAATTGCTGTTTTTACTTCATCAGAGTCGTAATCTCCGTCTACAACAGCATTTTTCTTTTCCAGGTTTATTTTTACTTCCTGTACACCTTCAATTTTGAAAAGTGAATCTTTCATATTTGCAACACAATGATTACAGGTCATTCCTTCTATCAAAAAAGTTTTATTTGGCATTTCATCTCCTAATTCCGGTTTCTTGAATTTATTCCTTATCTTCCTGAATATTGAAAGAAGCAATAAAATGGAAAATAGACCAATCAATAATTTTGAGAATAATGATATATCTTTATGGTGATGCATCATTAGCATTGCCGGTTTTCCTACAATAGTAAAAATATAATTCAATAGGAAACCCCCGAGTATGGCAAAAACAGAGATCACTGCAAGGTAAACAACGATCAGTTTCCTTCCTAAAGTTTTGCTTATTAGTGCAATTGTAGCTGCATTTGTTGCCGGACCAACTACCAGGAATACAAAAGCAGCACCTGGTGATATACCCTTTATTATCAGAGAAACTGCAATAGGTATAGAAGCAGTAGCACATACATAAAGCGGTATACCAACTGCTATCATCAACAGCATTCCTCCAAAACCATCACCACCGAAATCAGCAAAAAAATTATCTGGAATGATAAATGATATAATACCAGCGATAATTATACCAACTATCAATTGAATTGTGATATCATCCAGAAAATCTACAAAAGCATATTTTAATCCAGTGAGAATTCTATCGGAAATTGTATGGGTATGCGGTTCTGTCATATCACATGTATCACATTCAAACTTATTTTCTATTTCTATATCTTTTTTTTCTTCATCTGGTTTCTCAATTACATTTGCAATCAAACCACCAATGATACCTGTTACAAAGGCAGCTATAGGTCGGAATACTGCGAAGATCGGTCCCATCATGCCATACGTTGCTATTATACTATCCACACCAGTCTGCGGTGTTGAAATTAGGAAGGATAATGTAGCACCTTTAGAGGCCTTTTTCTTCCTTAAGAACATTGCTGTTGGAATCACACCACAGGAACAAAGCGGGAGAGGAACTCCCAGAATCGCAGCCTTTACAACAGAAAAGAAATTGGCTTTTCCCAGGTGTTTTGCTACAAAATCCTTTTTAAATACTACATGTAGTAATCCAGCAAAGACCAAACCTAAAAATAGGTAAGGAGCTATACTGATGTACGTTTTCCAAATATCGTTCATTAATATCATTTTTTTACCTGATCAATTTTCTTATTGTAGTCATCAATTCATCAATAACTTCTACCCGTCCACCCTGGATCTGCTCTACAACACAACTTTTAATGTGAGCATCCAGTAATTTCTCTCCTGCAGAGATCAATGCACTTTGTACCGCAGCCATTTGATTCAGTATATCATCACAATAAATATCTTCCTGAATCATGCGATTGATCCCCCGGATCTGTCCCTCAATACGTTTCAGCCTGTTTTTCATTGCAACTT